>JAFGLL010000050.1 GCA_016928095.1 Thermoplasmatota archaeon | reverse complement strand
TGGGTGTCAATATCGGAATCAGCCTTGACCTCCAGGTCCTGCGGAGCGTCCGGAAAATCTGCGTCCACGAAATAGAAGAAGCTCTTTGGACCGGTGGCCTGTCGTGCTATCCCTAATAGGTCCACTAGACTGACAGTTATCTCCTCCCTTCCGGTGAACTCCTGGGTCTTGTAAATGAAAAGGATGTCCATACCCGAAGAGGAGGAATTCAGGAATATATTACCGAAATTGTCGCTCATCTTCACCGAAAAATAATCATCGGGAGGAATGGCATCGGTCCCTTCGTAAACGACCTTGGCCCCGGTCACACGGATCGTCTCTCCGGGTTGGACGAAGCTGCCAAGGTTAAGCTCACCGTTTATCGCACCATTCACCGATAGTTCATCGTCGAACTCAAGGTCCTGCTCCACCCTGAATATCGCAGGGTAGGAAAGGGATACACCCAGATTGATCCCGCCGGTCACTACGATCGACATGTCCACAGGGTCCTCGGTAGGAATGAAGGGCCTGAAACTGAAATTGAAATAGACATACATCCCCAATTCACCATCGGGTACGAATGCGCTGGAATGTATCTGGGCCCAATCATTGGGGTCGTACCTCTCGGTCATCCTCATCAGGTCCTGGTTCCAATTGAAACTGACGTCCGTTCCCTCAACACCTTTCCCGTGGAATATGAAAGAAATATCGAACGATGTGAAATCCTCCAACGCCCAGGTATCAGTGATATGACCATAGACATGATACTCCTTGCCCGCGCACAATATATCCTCATTGACACCGTCAAGGTCGAGCATTGTGAACTCATCCACACGAACCTCGCTCTTGAAACCATAGTGGAAGTAGCCTACACCGGATTCCTTGGGATTCGTGACCAGCTTACCCCACGGGTCCAACATCAGGAACTCCAATGCACCGTCTCCATCAAAATCAAGCGTCATCATACTGTTTCTAAGATAGGATCCGATGGCACTTTTCTTATCCGTCGCAAGAACCTTGAAGGATGGTTGCTGGAACTTCATATTGTAGTCCGAGGGGTCCGGAAGATCATCCGTCTGGTTCATGTACAGCAGGAACGAGGTGGGGATCGCACTTCTGGAACCATCGCCGGCCTCGGAGAATACCCAGAGGTCGTCCCTCCCGTCATTGTTGATATCGCCGGCATTCTCAACATTGAAAGCCCATTCCGGCATCGGACCCTGTATCATGAAATCGTTCTGGGTAATGGAGATCTTGCCGGTCTTCAACAGCGGATCGCCATAGAAGGCAAATGAACCACCCCTCATGTCGCTGAAAGCATAGGGAGCTGTAGTGATTATATCGTCTATGCCGTCCCCGTTGATGTCCGCACTTGTGATATAGGTCAGCTGGAAATTCGGAAGCGAGGTGATGTTGACATGCGGATAGATGTGAAGGTTGATATCCACTGGCATGTTCTGACCGCCGAACACCACCTGGGCACCACCGGACGCAGGCCCTTCCATCTGCATACCCACAGAGCCGATGAGGAGGTCCTGATAACCATCACCATTGACATCACCAAGGTTAAGGTCCGATTGGGCAAAACCAGTGGAATTCATCTTGTTCGTTATCACACGGTCATAACCTAAAGGAGACAGTCCCAGGGATACGTTCCTGAGTGGCGCCATGGTCGGACCGCCTTCGAACATATAAACGGTCCCGTTCAACCCGCCGGCAGAAACCTTGTGATACTCGAACCAGATCTTGGGTTGATTGGCGGAGTTATCGCTTGAAAGGAAATAGGCATTGTTGAACTCACCGTTCTCACCACTTATCCTTATGCCGTAGTTCGGGATCTTTCCGTTCACCCAATCCGCGATCATCTCGTTGATCCTCTCATCCTTGAAATCAAACCAGTTGGCTTGTTTATTAAGTAACTGAAGAGCAACAACGTCATCGGATACGGCCGCCTGGGTGTTCCAGGTCATGGTCATCTCCTCCCACTCCTCTTCCACGATACGAAGCTCTATCTTTCCAGAGTTGTCATTATACTGATGATAGAATGATAGGGTGGCATCATCCACGGCGATGGCGGGTTTCACTTCGGAGAGGTCATATTGTATATACCCGTAGGTCGTCGTCCCGTAATTGGTCATCAGATAGGTATAGGTACCCTGGTTCGTGGTCGGCTGACCTATGTGTACCTGAGTGTCCTTTCCGGCAGCTGCATCGGGTTGTGCGAAGAACTCGTACGTCTTCCCGCTTGAGCTCTCCTCCGCACCGGCGGCCGACCATGCCTTCATCTCGGTGACCATGATGTCATCATATCCGTCCCCGGTCATATCACCGACCTCGAGTCCCCACCCGAAAGAATGTTGCGGCGAGCTTCCCACATATACCGAATCCGCATCGTATATCGTCATCCTCGAAGGCCATTCGTCACGTCCCAGGAACAGGAACACCTTGGAATACCTGACCACCCCTTCGGAAGGACCGAAGTCCGTATTCTGATAACCTGAAACAACGATGTCGACATAACCGTCGTTGTTCACATCGCCTGTCTTGACGCTCAGGCCGAAGAAGGCTTCTATCTCATCATGTTCGATTATGATATCCGCATCATCGGCGCTGATTATCCTGTCCTTGTTGCCGCCCAGGATGATGTAAACCGCACCCCTGTACTCGTTGTATCCGGGAGCACCAAGGATGAGGTCATCCTTGCCGTCATTGTTGATATCGGCACTATCAAAGGAATAACCAAGATTATCGCTCTCGCCGGTACCGCCCAGATACTGCTCGACCCCCTGGGCCAGATCAAGAGTCCCAAAAAAAGGTTCAGGAGCCTCTCCAGTTATTGCCATTAAAGGTTCTGGACCCTCAGCACCCGAGGAAGACCCGAGAACAGGGAAGACCAGGATAATGGCCATCAGTACCGATAGGACCGTGATCCTTGAAAAACGCGTTTTCTCTATCTTTAAGCTCATACAACATACCTCCAGTTATCTGAAACCCTTATTTTCGGATGGCACGGGAACCATCCAACCAAACTTTTCTATTATCGGGATTTATTAATAGGTATCTGAACCTTTTTTCCATAGTATATAAAATTTCCCTTAATGAGATCTGATCGATGCCATCGCGGACCTCAATGGAGTATCCTTCCATCCTTCATTCTGACGATCCGGTGGGACCTTCGTGCGATACCCTGATCATGCGTGACTATCATCACGGTCTTACCATTGTCCCGGTTCAGGTCCGTTAACGTATCCATGATAACATTGGAATTTTGAGAATCCAATTCTCCGGTGGGTTCGTCCGCAAGAATGATCGGAGGGTCATTTGCCATGGCCCTTGCGATCGCTACCCTCTGCTGTTCACCTCCGGAAAGCTGAGAAGGAAGATGTCTGGACCTGTGCGACAAACCAACCGTTTCCAGCAATTCCATGGCCTTTTCCCTGCCGGAACCACCGGGCCCCCTTGATTCCCTTATGGGAAGGTACACGTTCTGGAAAGCGGTGAGCGTGGGAAGAAGATAGAACTGCTGAAATATAAAGCCGAACTGCATCAACCTGAGCTTCGACGATCTGCTCTCAGAGAGGTCGGTGATATCTTCACCGCCGATAATGACACGACCTGACGTGGGACGGTCCAGTGTTCCTATGATGTTCAGAAGGGTGGTCTTTCCCGATCCTGATGGACCGATGACCGATACCATCTCGCCTCCTTTGACGATCAGATCAACATCGCTCAGGGCATGTACGTAGGTGTCACCCATACGGAACCTTCTTGAAACCCCCCTGAGCTCGATGTCCAAGGACCTTGCCTCCTATGCCTGAACGGTAATCAATGTTCAATGATAATATTATCCATGGGGTTGGTATCTGAGATCGGACCTAGGCATGATATTGGATGCCCTCACAGCCGGTAAAATGGAGAAGAGCGAGGTCAGGATAAGAAGATAGGAGATGCTTCCCAGGAATACCAACGGCTCGAAACTGGAAAAAGAGATGTTCAATCCGTAAAGGTCACGAAGGAAAGTATCAAGAAGACCCGAACCCATCCAACCGGGAACCAGTCCGATAAGAGCGCCCAGGCTGGATAATACCAGCGAATCCCTGACCGTTTGAATGAAGATGGTCCGTCTGGATATGCCTATAGCCCTCATTATGGATATCTCCATTCGCCGGTCCTCGACATCGATGATCATTATTGATGACAAAAAAAGGATACCGATGGATATGGTGGCCGCCGCCGCAGAAACAGCAAAGACCTCCAGGATCAGGATTTCCTCATCGATACTGTAGAGACGTGATTCCTTTGAGGTTACTTCAAGACCCGGGAATCTCGATTCGAGCATCATGGAGATCTGCCGTTTTTCCTCGGAGGACACGACCCTCTCATCAATCTCCAAGTAGATGGCATTGCCCAGGTCCACGCTTTTACCTTCTGAAGTGTCCCTCTCATGGTTTCCGGTGGCCAACTGTAGCTCTCCAAGGTTTACTATCCCTATCCCTCCAAGGAGCTCAGAACTGAGACCTGCACCGATAAGGGAGGTCCTGACACCGCCGATTATGGTATAGACCGCGGATACCTGCCCGGTACCGTTCACATGGTATACCTTGTCCCCATGGTCAAGGTCATGTTCCTCAAGGAGGTTCTCGTCCAGGATGAGTTCTCCCGTCCAGTTCTCTCGATAGGCCGATCTGTAGAACGGATCCTCCCCCTCGGAGAACCATCCATCGAAGCGAAGGTGGTCGGATCTGATGAACAGCTCGTTCTGGTCACCCATGAAATCCCTTGCCATGTCAGGGACTATTCCGACCATGCCAACCGTAACGGTCTCGATCCCCTCATTTTGTGAGATCCTGTCACCGACATTCAGGGTCCTCTCGTGGTCCTTGTCGATGCCCAGACGACCGATGACCGTCAATAAAGGCATCACTGCGGACAGGTTCCGGTCCTTCTTCAGTTCCAGGGACACCAGGTGAGAGTTCTCTATGCTGGGTTGCAGTCCCAGGGATGATATCACGATATCACGTGGTGACCCCGCCAGCCTCTCCTCTGAGGCCCTGTACATACCGAGAGAGACCGAGGATAGAGAGAGTAACATTGAGAAAGATATGGCTATCGCTATAACGGTTAAAACGTTCCTAGCCCATCTCCTGGTCAGTCTGTCCAGTTGCATCAGAGGCTCCTCCTGATCGCATTGACCGGCGGATTCCTTGCGGATATCAAGGCCGGCAGCAGTCCTGATGCTATGGACAGAAGGAGGGCAAAGAACAATGTCCAAAGGATGATGGATAGATCCAATCTGAAAGGCTGGAAGGTCGTGGGAAGGCCATTGAAAAGACCATCTAAAAGGACATTCAGCAGTTTGTTCATGCAAAGACCAAGCAGTGTTCCTGTCAGGGCTCCCAATATGTACAATATAACGGAATCCCTGATCACCATCAGGAACACCTTCAAGGGGGTTAAACCCACAGCTCTCAGGATGGATATCTCCACTGTCCTCTCCTTGGTGGATATCATTAAGACCGTAGCTGTGAAAACCAGGCATACGAACAGGGTGACCGATATGACGATCACGGAGAAACCGTTGAGGACATCTGTGAAGCTGTAAAGCTCCGACAGGAATTCGTCCTTGGTGTACAGGTCCACTATATCGTTGAAAATAAAACTAGAAGAGCTTGACCACGCCACAACCTCTACCAGATCGGTCCCCTTCGGGTATTCCAGCAGTATCTCGGTCAGAGGGTCGGAACGGATCACTCCTTGCATGTGCTGAAGCTCCCCCAGATGAACAAGGACCGAATCGGACCTCTGTGAAAGAGTGTCCACGTAAACACCTTTCACAAGGAATTGCAGGTTCCCGACGGAATTCATCCTTGAAGAAAAGAATACCGTATCACCTGTTCCAAGATCGTTCTTCTTCGAGAATTCCTCGGAGACCATGGCTTCATAGGTGTAGGTAGAACCATTCACTTCCAATCCGGCAAGGAAGTTCTCCCTCACCGGATCCCCTACCTCATCGAACCATGTCCCCTCAATTACCTTGAACTGGCTGAAATGCAGCTCCTTTTCGGGGATCAGACCATGTGCCACTGTCTCACCGAGTGTCTCGCCATCTACCCCAAAGAAAAGAGTATGTTTGTACCTTGGTGAAAGGTTGTCCGGTGGATATAACGAACCCTCGATCTCCCTGATGACCGCCCATCCCTGATCGAACCTTTGGAGGTCCAGAAGTAGTGGGTTGAGGGAATCCGGGACCACATATATATCGGCACCAACACCCTCAATGGCTTCTCTAGAGCTCTCCCTCACACCAACGCTCAGGGAGGACATGACCACCAGCAGCGCTATCGAGGATGATATAGCAATGATCAGCACACCCGACCTCAATGGGTAGTGTCTGGGGTCAAATATCAACAACACCTCGAAGCGATGGGGAAATTGGGATTTAAAGGTTCACCAACCTTGGTTTGATAAAAAGAAAAAAAAAAAAGCCGGGAGCTTTAGTAGACTCCCAGCTTCTGTTCCTTCTCGATCTTGCTCCTTAGCTCCTCTTCCTCAACCTTCTCCTTTCTGCTCCTGTATTCCGTCCATAGGACCAGGATTATCCACACCGGAATGAATATCCATGCCATGGTGAAGAACAGCTGATACACGGAATTGGCCATTATGGAGTCGGCAAGCTGAGGCACCAAGAGGTACTGAAGGATGATCTGGATGAAGGTCGTTCCAAGAACAAGAAGGACCACGAACCCGATGATAAGAGAAAGGATGAAACCCATGATGTAATAATTGTTTATCACCGGGGTCAGACTGAATTCTCCAGATGATCTTTCCTTCGCGTATCTTATGATCTCGTTGAACCTGTGGGACCCATTGAACAGTTCCAGCATGAATATGAAAGCCATGCCGAAAAGGAAGAGCATTACCCACTGCGCAACGGAGATCTCCGCCAGCTCGATCAAAGCGGGGTTATTAAAACCGATATGGACAATACCTGCAAGCAGGGAGATGGCACCCATTGTATACAAGAAGGCTATCATATCCAGGCTCATCCAATCGAGGATCTTCATTGTGGTCAGGAAGTTCGCCAGTAGCATTCCGCCCGTCATCATAAGGGCTATCACAAGATAGAACAGAACGAAATATCCCGGATTGGTCCCAAGATACACGCCCCAGCCCTTCAGAAGGATCCAGAAGGCCAGGAACAATGACCAGACCCAAATAATGATCCCGGTTATGGGGATCCTTGTCGTCTTTATGGGATTATAACGGGTTACGAACTGTGATGCTATCAGCATGAGTCCGCCCAACGCGTACATTATGATGCCGAAAGGTGTCAGGTTCCCCCCAACCGAGAAGAGCATCAGGAAGAACCCTCCGATCCAGAAGAGTATGCCAAGGGCCCACATGAGAATGGTCTCGTTGGCCTGGAGGCCGATCTCCATTGGAACAAGGTTCATATCATCGGAATATTCTGCCATTTTTTCACCTCAGTAGTTCCTTGCCTCCAGCAATATCTGGGTCAGCGGCGTTGCCGGTTTCCAGTCAAGTACCTTGACACCGTATCCTCTGAGTTCCTGTATCATTATCTCCCTGTCGAGTCTCAGTATATCATAGGCGATCGGGTTGATCTTCTCACCCTTCTTCTGTTTGGCCATGATCTCGAACTCGATCGAATTGGGGGAAATTATGGTGACATCGAACTCCAACATCATCATCATGCTGACGGCCTTCCTGATGGAGTCGTCCTCCTCCAGGTTGGATATTACAATGACAGGGGAATGCCTGGGCATGTAGGGTATCGCTACCTCCACTATCCCCGAAAGCGGTATGTCGCCCTTTGGCTCCGCTCCTGCCAGAGCTGTCAACAGTTCGAAGAGCTGTTTCTGCCCGGTACCCTTCTTTATCGTGAGCACCTTATCGGAGTACAACACCATCTGTACCGAATCCCTTCTCTTGAGAAAGAAATTCGCCAGGGTGGCAGCTGCACGAGCACCGTAGAGGTTGGCATTGTCTGAGTCCATGCCATACCTCGAGGGGGTTCTTGAATCGAACACTATTGTCACATCCGATACCGAGAGCCTCTCGTGCTCGTTCACAAGGAGCTTCCCGGTGGAAGCGTATGCCTTCCAGTTGATGTCCCTGAACGGGTCCCCGGGCATGTAATCTCTTATGGCGAAGAACTCGCTCCCCGGTCCGGGCATCTTGACCTTCATCTCGCCGGGATACATCTTGGGCTGTTTGGATTTGATGTAAAGCTCCTTGACATCCCTGACCTGCGGGAATACCGTGAGGTCCGATTCGAAGGCAACTGTCTTCTCCTTGTAGAACATGTTGAAGGGATCGTGCGTCCTCAGGGTTATGGGGCCTATCTTGAAAACGCCCTTCAGAGGGCACTTGATAGTGTACTTGAGCCTCGTTGCACCCTTTGGGTTGAGGTTCAGGTAGGTGTAATTGGTACCCTCCTTCAATTGTATGACCCTGGGAAGCTTGTCCCTGACCTCAAGGAAACCTGTCTTACCGCCCTGATTGAGTATTCTCAACTCGACCTTTACGGTCCCGTCCTCGAAGATCTTCTCCTGGGACATCTCCCTGTCAGCTGTCAACCTGGTGGACGTGTTGGCGAATAGACTAACCGTAGTGTAGGCCAGAGCCGTTAGGGCGACCATCAGGATGAGCAGGTTGTTCGTGGCCAACCCCAGCAACGCGAGGATCACCGACATGCTTACGAAGGAAGCTGCTTTTTTCGTCCACATACTCTCACACTTCTCCAAATATGTCCAGACGGTCAGCTGGACCGTCCGGACACAGGTCTTTCCAAGATCAGACCGCAGGTACTGGAACCTCGGCCAGGATCTTATTGATTATATCCTGAGGCAATACACCGCGGATCCTTGGCTCCGGCTTGAGGATAAGCCTGTGGGCCAAAGCAGGCATGGCAACTGCCTTCACATCATCAGGAGTGATGAAATCCCTGCCCTGAAGTACTGCCCTTGCCCTGCCAAGCTTGAAAAGAGCCAGCGATCCTCTTGGAGATGAGCCCACGACGACCCTGGGATCTTCCCTTGTCCTGTAGACTATCTCCACAATATAGGTCAGAAGAGCAGGGTCCATATGGACCTTCTCGACGACCTGCTGCATCGCAATGATCTTCTCGGGGGATGTGATCACATTGATGTCCACATTGTCTTTCCCTCTCCTCATCCTGCGTATCAGGATCTCCCTCTCGTCCTCTCTTGAGGGATAACCCATGGACATCTTCTGCATGAACCTGTCGACCTGAGCTTCGGGGAGAGGATATGTCCCCTCCTGCTCGATGGGGTTCTGCGTCGCCATCACAAGGAATGGCTTCGGAAGCCTGTGCGTCACACCCTCGATGGACACCTGCCTCTCCTGCATTGCCTCGAGCATAGCAGCCTGGGTCTTGGGCGGTGCCCTGTTTATCTCGTCAGCCAGGATGATGTTCGCAAATATCGGACCTGGTCTGAACTTGAACTCGTTGTCCTTCTCATCGAAGATATACGTCCCGGTGATATCCGTCGGAAGCAGATCAGGAGTGAACTGGATACGCCTGTATTTGCATCCGAGGGCTGAAGCGAACGTCATGACCATGAGCGATTTCGCTGTGCCCGGAAAATCCTCGAACAGGATGTGTCCATCGGCCAGGATGGAAAGCAGAACGTGCTCGAGAACATTCCTTTTTCCGATAATGGCCTTTTCAACCTCCGCTATAAGAGCGGTGGATGTGGCTGACACACCCTTAATGGCCCTCTGGACCTCGGGTGAGGTCGTGGTCTTTTTTTCAGGTCCAGCTGACGCAGCTGGAGCTGCTCCCGGCTGGGGAGGCAGCTGGCCGCCAGGCGCCCTTGGTGGTGCCTGCGGTGCTACGGGCGGTCTGGCCTGTGGTGTTGGTTGGGTTCCATCCGGTGTCATTTCTCATCACCTATTTTCTTTGATTCCATCCTTTATATATTCTGGATCTTCTTAATTTTCTCCATCATGCGCTGCAGTTCCTGAGATGTATAGGTGCGTTCAATGTTCTGAAGCAGTTCGATCAACTCTGGATCCCTTATCGAGTTCAATATGATCGACTCGCTAAGGGTTGCGAACTCCTCAGGGCTCAATCCTCTGGTGAACCTCACCTTCTCCTTCAACGCAAGTCTTAACTTGGTCGTCTGCAGCCTGTTATCAAGAGGAACGGCTTTCCTTGGGACCAGAAGGCTGATATCGAAATTATGTGCCCAGCTTTCTTTATCCCTTACCATCAGTGCTGTGAGGATCAAGAGGAAACCTATGGAGAATATTATCGGGTAAGCATAATATGGAGATGAGGTCAGGAATCCAGTCACTTCCATGGTCTTGTAGACCGGCTTCAGGAAATGGTTGGATTGTGAATGCCTGCTTTCATCTATTATGATCAGATTGGTATCTCCCTCCTCTGCGGGGCATAGGTGATGTATCAGATCGAGGAGGAACTGCTGATTATCGTAATCCAGTTTGGGTCTGCCTGCCATCTCCTCGGATAACCAGGGGAACTTCTCCACATCACTCTCCGACCAGTAATCCGGTGAGTTGTCGGCAAGGTTGTTACGGTCCTCGATATCCTTTATATCCACATCCCCGGTCTCTCTCAGGATCTCACGGTCCTCATCGATCAAACCGTCCCCGTCATCATCTTCCCCGTTACCCTCCGGGTCCCAGGGCAGGTTTACATCATATCTGATATGATTGAGCGAATACAGATCGTTCATGAAGATGGAGGGGTCAGATATGAAAACGATGGAGCCAAGTTCTGTTATCAACTTATCCGCCTCGGGGTTGAGTTCCCTGACCTGGTATTTCTTGGCCTGGCTCTCGGCTTCCTTGATCGTTTCCTGGGACTCGCCGGATATCACGTCCACTGCACCGGTCCCGTCATCCGCTACAGGTATCTCGATGCAGAACTGTAACTCGTTCCCCACGGAAGAGACCTCGTCAGCGTTCTTTCCTTTAAGGTCTCCCGAGGTGGGTATCGAAAGGATGCCATTACCGTCCATATCGATGAAGGATTTGGAGGATCCTGCAGCCCAGATCCAGGGGTTTACGGATGAGAACAGGCCGGTGGGTTTGTATGTGATCAGCTCGTAGGACTGGAGGTCCTCATCGATCAGTCCGTCATCATCATCATCCATCCCGTTGAGCCATTCAAGGTCGACATTGACGTGTCCATACCAACGATTTTCCGCATCCCCACCGGGTGTGAATACTACATCATCATCGATCGGGTCCTCATCGAAACCTTCGTTCTCCTCGTCCACCACCCCGTCATTATCATCATCACGCAGGTTCTTCTGAAGGTCCGCATTGTCCCTGTCATCATCATAGTTCCGGGAGCTTCCGGTATTGTCATCCTCATCTATCCTGCCGTCGGCATCCTGGTCGTCATCCCAGACACCGTCACCGAAAGGTTTGTCCTTCGACCAGACCTTGACCCCGTCGACATCATAAAGATCAGAACCCATATGCGCATTTACCAGTGTGTAGTTGACGTTGGTATCGAAGTTCTCATCATAGAACTGGCCCCCGTAATAGGTAACCCCGTAGTCCTTCGCGATCTGGTTGGCATTTCCGAAATCGTCCGCGATGATTGCGTGACCACCTCTGGCGAGGAAGCTCCTCAATGCCCTGATCTCTTCCTGGGTGTATGACCGTTCCACACCAACCGCGAGATATATGCTCTTCTCTGGATCAACTAGGTCACCAAGGAGCAGGGTGGGAGTCGAAACCATGGACTTGACCTCGTAATCATAGGCCCCGTCATTGTTCCCCTTCCCATTATAGAAAATGGACCCGGGGACCTGGCAGTTGTAGTTCTCAACATCCTCGATGAAATGACTGATATCCCAGTAATCGTCATTATATGCGGAGAACTTTGGATCGTCCTCGGTGATCCCTGCGACATCGAACACAAGTGAGAATAGTGGGACTATGAGGAATATTATCCCCATGATCACTGCTATGGCTATTGCGATGGCCTCGTTCCATTTCATCCGTTCTATGCCCCCTTCTCTTCGCTCACCACGATATCGGTCTCTATATATTCCTCGTCTGCAAGCTCCATCTGCCTTAGGGCAGCTTCCTCATCGAGGATTATATTATCAAGTGATTTCTCCACGTTACGGAGGCAATCTATCGCCCTGTCCTTGTGACCGGACCCGATAACGTGCTTGGAATATCTTGCCTCCTCCAGGATATCAAGGAAGTTGTTGAGGCTCCCCTCATCCACCGGGAGGGCAGCCCTCACGGCATCCTCGAACTCTCTGAAGGTGTCCGCATCACGCCGCATGAACCCGTATCTCCGCAGATGTGCACCCATCTTCTGATATGCCTTGAATATGACCGCAGAATAGGGATTACCCGTCTCCAGCTGATCTGCTGCCTTCTTGATGATCTTCTTGAGTGCCCGAAGCCTTCTCCTCCTCTCGATGTAACGGTAGAAGAAGAATAGGACCACGCAAGCAATGAGGAAGAGCACGAAAAGGAACAGGAAGAATATCGCCCACCTGGCGGGGTCCGGAGGTGGAATGCTCTCCTTGTGGTATGTGCAAAATCTGGTCTTTATACTGCTGGTGTAACCCTGTTTGCCTATGAAGTTGACCTGGATGGTAAGGTTGGCCTGATCTTGCTCGGCAGGTATGGAGAAAGGATTCCCCGTTGCCGTGTCAGTAAACCTGGAGGTGTAGTTGAAGTGGACCCTTCCGCGAATATCGGTAAGCGCCCTGGTCACGTTGGTGTATGGTCCAAGTGAAATATTGAGCCAAACCACACCATAGGTCACCGGATCTCCGGAGGTCACTTCGGTGGATCCCTCTAGCACCTGATAGGTAAACACCCATTCCTCGGGATGGTCCTCATACAGGTCAGGTCTTCCGTCCTGGGGGTCCGAGCGGTCCACGGGTCCGAAATATACCTCTTTGACCCTGGTGGAGGACCATACCTCAGCCAGTGTCCTGTTGCTAGATGGCTGATAAAGGGGAACACCCTCTGCACTGACCTCTGGCTCGAAATCCACGATCACCTCGACATTTCCCACGGTCAGTTTCGAAGGAACGTTCTGGGTCTTTATCTCGAAGTATCCGTTGAACTCGGGAAGGTTGGGGTCGCTCCTGGTCCTCGTGGCACCCATCTTGAAGACCTCATCCCCCTGTTTAAGGTAGGCTGTCACGGTCTGTCCGGCCACCCCCCTTGTCTGGTCGTACCTGCCTCTGTAGGATTCCAGGAGCTTACCGGTTATCCTTGCCTCTCCGTTCCTTACGAGATAGTCAGGCACCGTTTCCAGTACCACCGAGGTCTCTGAAGTGATCACCAGCTTGTCCGGGGTCGAAATGATGGGCATGAACGCATCATTGGGCAGATATCTTACACCACCTATACCGTAGGGGAACTCCTCTGAGCCGACGAACTTGGCGACCACCCATACGGAGCCTACGTTCATCCTCTCCTCGACAGTATATTCCGTGAAGGTATACTTGCCGATGGAATTGGTGGTTACGGTCCCGATGAACGTTCCAAGGCCTCCGGCGGCTGAAAGGGAATTGTAGTTCCCGTCCCACCGGTCCAGCCTGTATATGTTCACCGTCCTGTTTCCTATTCCAACCAACTGATCATCCAGCAGCGAGCCGGTCAGTCTTACCTCTTTACCCTTGACGGCAACCGATGCATTTATGGATAGCGAGGTGAAGGATACAACGGAAAATGGCTGCCCGTCGGTATCGACATAGGTGGACGTATCGTAGTAATTGGTCCAGTAGTCCGTGGAAAAAGAAGCTCTGATGGGGACCGGTCCCAACGCGTGGTTGGCAGAAATGGGTATATCCACCTGGAAGTTACCGTTGGAATCCGTTGACAGCTCGATGTACTTCAGATAGTTCTTACCGAACCCCCAGTAGAACTTGATGTCCTGGTTGGGGACCCCCACCTTCACGGCTCCGGATGACTGCGAAAGGTCCTTCAATCTACCCCTCACACGGGCATAGTTCCAGTCATAGACCTTTCCGTTGGCATCCTTGAACTCCTTTCTTGTAATGAACGTATTCAGCGAATTGCCGTACTGGTCCTGCTCGGTCTCATCATCGAGACCATTCTTGTTCTGGTCTATCCAGATATCCAGCTCTGTGCGGGCACGGACCATGAACTGCGTTGTGTTCTGGGAGTTGGAGTAATAGATCAGCGGGTCCTGATAGCGGCTCTCATCAAAATTGGTCTCGACAAGAACGGTCACCGGACCAAGTGGCTGGCTTCCAGCCGGCAGGTCGTATTCGATGGAAAAGGTTCCGTTATCGTCTATGATGAACTGTCCAGTCCACAACTTGGCGAATGGCTGGATCGCATCCCCCCACATCACATTGAACCTGTAGTGGTTCCCATATTCCACACCGTTTATGGAGAGTTTCGGACCCTGGTGTACGAAATCCCTCTCGAAGTAGAGCTTGTCCACGATGGATCCGTTGATCCAAATGGTCGACCCCCTGTATACCCATGTAACCTTGTAGCTGAGGTCCACGTTATCAAAGATCACCTTGGTGGGCCTCCTCACGTGGATCGTTGTGGTTGCGTTCGATGGGTCGAAATAATAGTTATTGGTGATATTGTACCCAGGGCTGAACTCCACTGCCACATTATGCGGTCCGGCGGTGGCACCGTCGGGTACCCGGAAAGTGAACTCATATTCGGAATAATACTGGGATGGGACCGGGAATGCCACACCCTCGGCGACAGGTTGACCGTCCCAGAACAGCCTCATGGTCTTGGGACCCATCAAGGTATATTCGTATGATGTATCCTCTATGGTCCCTCTTACGGTAAATGTGTCCCCGACGTCGATCAGATCGGAACCGATAACCTCTATCGTGGTCTTGGTTTTATGCCAGATCTCCACGTAGAGCCTCTTCTCGAATCCTCTCCTTGCGATGAACGCATTCGGGTCCTCGTCGATAAGGCCATCGCCATCCGTATCTATAGGGTTCCCCTGTGCATCGAATTCGAAATCCTCTTCATCCACACCCTCGGGCCATCCGCTCTTGGGGATGCCAGGTGCTCCGTCGTCTATGACGCCGTCCATGTCGTCATCTATTCCGTTGCCCTGTAGAACAGAGGCATCGCCATCGTCATCTGCCCCAATTTTCTTGTCCCAGAGAGAATTGTAGATATCCTGCGTGATGTTGTAGAACCTCGCACCGTCTACGGTCCAAACACCCGCGTAAAATAAACGCAACTCTATCGGATTCGCCGAGATGGATGTGACATTTGCATACAACTTGATCGGGTTGGTATCGTTGCCGAGGAACTTACTGGGCATTGAGAACTTCCCCTCGGTCATGTTCTCTTCCTGACTGTCCCATTCGGTCATCAGGTCAGCCTCGAAGTACACATCGGTCCCTTCCGCCCACTGGAGGTAGATGTAATCCCTTGGTATAGGTAGATCGCCGGAATTCCTCTCCCCGTCGGAGTTATTGTCCTCGAGCAGGAGTCCCTCGACCTCGAGCTCATCGTTGAAATATACCTTCTTGGGGGCTTTCAGGATGTAGATCAGGGTAGAGGTGTTCACGGCCCCCCTTGACGGGTCCCTGAGCTCATCCTCGATCTGGGGCCACGCCATTCCAATATCTTCCTCAGCTTCGGGGAAGATCTCATTGAGGAATTCCGGGACCTCCGGTTGCGGTCCTATTACTGGTCCATCATTCTCGAACCCCCCGATAATATCCTGGACCGGTTCCTCCATCACGTCCAGGGGTCCCTCCGTATAACCGGGAACAGTCGTCTCCATATCCCCAGATGTTATATCCGTCACGCCGAATAATGATGTGGCTACCATTGCCAACAAAACGAGCATCACCAGGCTCTTTCTCATGTTATACCTCCACTAATCCAGCAGTCACGGTAGATCACTGAGATAGGATAGCCCCGTAAGGGAATGGGCGGGATTGATGCCCCTAACACCGGATACATATTTTAAGCTTTGTATCTTTTTTCGGTGCCAGTAAACATCTGGCCTACCCATTTTTCCTGTCCTTTGCCCAGATCGCCTCCAACATACCGGATGGTAACTGTTCCGTCCATTGATGTTGGTTTTTATAAATATAATTTACTCATGTGAATAAACGGCCTGGACCTGATCTACCATCGAGAACACCTGCAGGATCTCGGTCCATCAACCGAAAAAAGATCATTTCTCCCGGGTCTTCGGGGTATGAAATTGCTCATGTGAAGGGGGTCCCGGACATGGATGGATGGACCGGCAATCCCATCTGCTTCAAGATGGTCGGGCCGATATCCGCGATCGTCCCGATACCTGCCCTGAGCTTCATGTCCCTTGTTATCCTGTTACCCACGTATATCAGATAGACGGGGTTCGTGGTGTGAGCTGTAAAAGGTATGTTCTTCTCGTAGTTCCACATGTGTTCTGCATTCCCGTGGTCTGCGGTGATCAGAAGCTGATAATCGTTCCTCAGTGCGCGGGGGACCAGCTTCCCGAGGCATTTGTCCACGGTCTCTACGGCCTTAACTGCCGCCTCCATCACTCCGGTATGTCCGACCATATCCGTGTTCGCGTAGTTCAGCACACCAAGTTCGAAGGAACCTTCTTCAAGCTCCTCCTCCATCCTATGGGTTATCTCCAGGGCGGACATTTCCGGACGTTGATCGTATGTCTTCACCTTGGGAGACGGGACCAGGATCCGGTTCTCACCGGTGAAGGGATCCTCCCTTCCGCCGCTGAAGAAGAACGTCACGTGCGCATATTTCTCGGTCTCTGCTATCCTCAGCTGTCTGAGCCCCCTGGATGACACGACCTCTCCGATGGTATTGGTCAGCTTCTCTTCGGTGAACGCGATATGTGTGTAGACCGCATCGTCGTAGTCGGTCATTGCAACGAAATAGGGCTTAACGACCCTGTCCCTGACGAACCCGTCGAAATAGGGGTAGATGAAGGCCTTCATGATCTGTCTGGCCCTGTCCGGTCTGAAATTGTAGAACACAAGAGTGTCATCATGCTCCACGAGACCTAGGGGATGGCCATCATCGTCAATGAACTGGACCGGGCTGATGAACTCATCGGTCTCCCCACGATCGTAGGAATCCTTCACAGCCTGGACAGGGTCCCGGAACCGGCTCTCCTGCGGGACAACGTAATACCTGTAGGCCATCTGTGTCCTGTCCCACCTCCGGTCCCTGTCCATCGCATAGAACCTTCCCATTAGCGTCGCTATCTTTATCCTGCCCTTTCTGTCGTTCCTATGGATCCATTCCTGGAGCTCCTGGATATCCGTCAGGGCTGAATCGGGTGGAACGTCCCTGCCATCCGTGATAACATGGACACGGACCCTCACTATATCCAGAGCGAGGGCTATCCCGAGAATACCGAAAAGATGCGATATGTGGCTGTGGACCCCTCCGTGTGACGTAAGGCCCATGATGTGCAGGGTCTTGTTCCGGGCTTTGACCCTCTCCATACCCTTAAGGATCTCTTCGTTATTATTTATGGAGCCACTCTCCACGGCCTTGTTGATCCTGACGAGTGGCTGATAGATGGTCCTTCCGGCACCTAACGTCAGATGACCCACCTCGCTGTTACCCATCTGACCATCAGGGAGGCCCACGAACTCTCCGGACGCCTCTATCAAACGGTTGGGATAGTTCTCCATCAGGGAATCAAAATGAGGGGTCCTCGCCTGCCTGATGGCGTTGTACTCGACCTCTTCGCTGTGACCCCAACCATCGAGTACGACCAGTATCATCTTCTTTGTATACGGGAGATCTATCATTCCTTGCTACCTCTAGCGTCTTGTATGCACCCTGAACAATATAGCCTTTCGGTTCGGTTTTACGACCCTCAGGTTAGGATAAAATAGATAGGAACGGAGACCAGAGCCCCTGACATGATGGTGATGAAGTTCACCATGTTGTTGGTTATAAGACCCTTCCTCTGGAGGGTAGCACCCAGATAGCTGTCGAACTGGCATCCCAGCCATCCCATGACAATGGTTGCTATCAATACAGCGATACCGGCCTCCAGACCGTGAGGGCCTATGGCCGTCAACCTGTCCGTTACCAGGAAATAGCCGGTGACCCCGATCAGGAGGGCTCCCACGAACGCGGCAACGTTGCCAAGGAGCGAAACAGCACCGTCGATCCCTGGTTCCACGACCTTCTTGGGGTCCGTGATCATCCGGGGGTTCTTAGCCATGATCCCTATCTCGCTTGCAAAGGTGTCCGATGTGGCAATGGCTATGGAGACCATGAACAGAAAGCCAGCCAATCCTTCAGATATATCGTCCAGAAGGCCGGAGGTGAGCACTATCATCAAGGGGACCGCACCGTTGGAGAGAACGTTCTTCACTCCCCTTTCCCCGACGTTCCCCTGTGAGTGGCCGTTGCTGTCCTTGACAGAATACTTCCAGATGGTCACGATGTAGGAGATCCCCAGGAAAAGGAGGATCAGAAGGAACCAGAAGAAATCCGCAAAGATTATTATGATGAATCCGATCAATGATGCCAGTATACTGGCTTTCAGGTCCAGGACCTTCCTGAAATAGGCATATATCCCGAGAAGGACGCAGAGGGACAGGCCAAGACCGAAGGTTATCCACCCCGGTTGCGGTAATAATGATGTCATCAGGTCGGACATCGGCCACCCCAGAACAGACCCCTTATTAATTGTTTTCTACAAGTTGTAATCACTCCTGGACCATGGGAGACGGGTACCCATTTATACCCTCCTGACCATACGGTGCGAGTGAACGAAGAGGAGGAAACCTTCGATCTTACGAAGGAGCTTCAGAAGGCAAGGACGATGGAGTTCTCCGTTACGGTGAATTTCGAGGTCCCAGAGGAAGCCGGTGTGATAGAACCGTCCCTGGATGCAAAGACCTATGACATGGATGAAGTAACGGAAACCATCAAAGTGGAGGGGTTCGACCTCAAAGAGCCGCTAAAACCGGCAAAAGATGCGGAGAGGAAAGCTCTGGAGAGGGCCGATCCGACAGCAGATTACAAACGCAACAGGGAAAGCTACGGTATAATGTGCCCTATCTGCAAGGATACAAAAAAGTGTCAGGCATGCAAAGGAAGGGGACGGGTCAAGCTCTTTTTCAAATGCAAGGTTTGCCTTGGCACCGGGACCTGCCAGGACTGCGACCGGGAGATCGAAGTGCATTGTCCCCAGTGCCAGGAGCCTATCAGCAAGTTCGCCAGCACTTGTACGAAATGCGGTCTTCTAATGACCTGCCCGGTCTGCGGTTCTGCCCTTCCGGCAATGGCGACAAAATGCATGATGTGCCACGCGGAGTTCAAATGCAGGATGTGCAAGAAACCGTATCCAAGGCAGTATACCTGGAAATGCCCTCACTGTCATCACTGGAACGAATGAGCATCCCTGCATGGTTGAACGATGTTTTCTGTATCGGGTCCTTCAAAGAAATATAAAGTTTCATATAAGAGAGGTCCTTCTGGAGTTCCAGGTGTTAACACATGGCCACGCCCCTGAACCTGCTGGACAAGAGCATCGAGAAACAGGTATCCATCAAGCTTAAGGATGGAAGGATCATGGAAGGCAAGCTCATGGGATACGATGAGTACATGAACATGGTACTCGAGGGGACCGAGGAGGAGAACAACGGAGAGAGAAGAAGGCTGGGGACCGTCATCCTGCGGGGGAACAACGTGGTCTCCATCACCCCCAGGACATGATCTTTTTAGAACCCCAGCGGTGGTATCGTCCCAACGACGGGAGTGATCCCCGCATCCAGGCATTTTTCTATCAAGGACCGCATGTCCTCCCACGATCCCTCCAGATGAGTTCCAATAAGGGAATCGTTGGTGCCCCCCTGTATGCAGCAGTGGTCCGGAAAGTGGGGGAGGACGTCCTTTTCGAAACGGTTCCTCATCCCGTAGAGCGTGTTTCCCGCGACCCCCTCGTTGATGAACGTCCTCTTGGTCCATTTCGAGAGCCAGTAAGGATACTGATGGGGGCTGTCGATATCCATCTCGATAGGGAGACCGTTCCTGGAGCTGTCGCGAACCGGGAACCCCTGCGTGTGGGAGTCCCCCAGGCAGACGACAACGTCGAAGTCGGCGTCCTTGAAATACTCCTCGTGGAAGGCCCTGGCGAGACATTCCTGGCCTTTGAGGTTCAGGTGGGCGTTGTCCCCTATCGCGAGATCGGGGTCAAGAATATCCGGTCTTTCAGGGGAACCCAGTACCTTGTACAGGTCCACGCAGGGGACCAAGAGGTCGTTGCAGTGGTTTTTTATGTTCTCGTTGAGGTCGTAGATGAAGGCGGCGGTCATAGTGCGGAAGTGATCCGCATCTGCGATCCTCCGGGTGCCCGTCTCTATCTCCACCATGGGAATGGAAAAGGAACCGTGCACTATGAATTTTTCTTTTTGGGCACGCCAGTAATTAACCTATAATCAAGTGCCCCGGCTGGGACCTTTGTGTTGTCCATTGATTCCATCAAATTCAAACACAAAGGTCCAGCTAAATAAGAAGTAAGCATCTATTCAGCTTATTTTGCGTATATCATTATATTATAGAGGGGCACGCCAAAAAGTGTTGTATAATTGAGTGCCCCGGCTGGGATTCGATCTCGGCAGATCACTTCATGATCTCCCTGACCTGCAAGTTTGGAGCCGTGGAACCTCCAAACTTCCAGGACCAAGGTTCGAACCCCGAAGCCGGATATCCTATCCTGCTTGATATATTGTATAAAGGATAGGATATGGTGCCCCGGCTGGGATTCGAACCCAGGTCAGAAGCTCCGCAGGCTTCCAGGATATCCAGGCTACCCTACCGGGGCAAAATATCAGTAGGGGAACGGGGGACCCTCTATAAAACCTTCGAGGTCTCCCCCTGAACCGGAAATACCAAATCGCTCAAAAGGTTGATAATGACGAATACTAGACAGTAAAAAAAGAATAAGACTAAATGTACAATGTACAGTATCCTATCATTGTAAAGTGGCATAGTGACATTTGTCATTTCCAGCGGGTCTCCCTCCGAAGAGCAGTATGCACTGCTGCAACCCGGCTTCCCCTCGTTCCCATGCCGAAAGAACTCTTTCAATTACCGTGATGTCGTTCTCCGCATCGAACACTGTATTATCACCCGTGATACCAATTATATAATAGTTCTCCATCGTACCCCACATTTTCCCGTTGGGGATGTCCCAAATCCATACCGATATTATAAAAAGGTTTAAATAGACATTCGCTAAATGTTCGATCTGTGTTCCGAATAGGGGGACACGGAGGACTAAAAATGAAAGCAATAAGAAAGAACGATATGGGCGTGTCGCCCGTCATCGCCGTGATCCTGATGGTTGCGATCACGGTGGTGCTTGCGGGCGTCGTGTTCCTGTGGGCGCAGAGCTTCACCGACGATGCAGGTGGAGATGTGGAGACATTGAATATCAGAGGAGAGATTGATGTTAATGGATTAACAGTTTCATCGGTGGATTACAGCTGCCTCTCTCTCGAAGTGATCTCGGGAAAGATCGACTGGACAAAGTACAAGGTAACGATTGAGACTACTGTGGTATACACTTCCTCAACAACTGCAATTGGAACTGCTAACACGGGAGAATCCAATGCTGGAGATACTGCATTTTTCTCTGCAACAACTCTCACAGGCACCGATGCTCTTGTATCTGGAACAGAGTACTCTGTCAAGATCGTCAACATCGGCGATAACAAGGTAGTCTGGGATAACGATATTATCGCTACCGCTTAAACGTTGTTTCGTTAAGAAGGGTCCCCCCTTCGGCGGACCCTTATCTTTTTATTTTTTCCTTCTTTTTCCGATTAGTTTTTACTTCTTGACCGCTTCATTTCTCACAGATTCATTTCTTCTCTGAACACGTTTAAATTTGAAGTGGAAGAAATCTTTCTTGAGTTAGGGGGAGGTTTCGATCTTTTTCTGCCTGGGAATGGACTACTGTGGAAATGCCTTGATCCGGATAAAGGGGATGAACTTCGATCAAGATAAAGGATATATACCCGGGATCGTCATTGAACAAAGGGATAGACATGTCGGAGAATAACAGGAGAAAAGGGGGGCCTCTGGACATACCCGTAATCGCCATCGTTGCATCCATATTCGTAATATTCCTCCTGTTCATTGGGACCGTCATAGGAGGAACGATATTCCTCTGGGGATGGGAACCCCACGATGGGGATGAAATTGATCCGGGAACCATTGAAGCGGAGGGTCGGATCTACTACAGTGAGACGGAGCAAGGAGGTATCTGCACATTTACGATCGTTGTCCTGAGCGATATCGTCGATTGGAGTAATTTCCAGGTTCGGATCGATGGTGATTATCTACCGCTCCACGATGAAGTTGATGAGGAGGGTGATAATGAGACGTTCACATGGACGGTATCCGAAAGCAACGTGGGTGATACCGTTGAGGTCATGATAGTGAACGTCGAGAGGAACTCCGTCGCATGGGAAAAGGACATCATGGTTTTACGGAAGCAGACAGAGGGTTATGTCGATGTGATCTGCATCTCGGCGTGGATCACCTGGAACGCCTCTGAAGAGGGATCGGAGAACACAATGATCTTCGAGATCCTCTCCGGATCTGTTGATTGGAAAAGGTACGAGGTCCGTGCGGATGGTATCGTCCTTGATCGATCCACCGATGTTGATCTGGCGGGGGATACCGAATCCTTCAGCTGGGCTCGCAATGAAAGTAATGTGGGTCAGATGATCGATGTTAAAATTATATCATTGGATGATGACAATGTCGTCTGGATGAACGATATCATCATAAGAAGCGCCTGATCCCGGATATACGAGGATCCCCGGTGATGGATCCATCCGAATTCGGGTCTTTGATCATTTTCTTTGGGAGAGTCATGATGAGATTATCGGTTTTTAAAAAATATTGTGATCGATGATCGGTTACAAGGGATGAGAAGAATTCCGAGGATAACTACAGGGGAGTAATAAGGCTTTTCCATGTATCCCTTCTAACGGGATCCGCTCTCGATCCTCATATGGATAATCTATGGAGAACGATGGTTGAAGTTCCTATTAGATCAGAAATCATTGTGAGGTATTTTTCCATTATTCCCGCAAATTCACCGAAACCATTAAAACCATTCATCAATCTAGATAGGTCCACAATGCGTCCAATTCCCTCCGACAATAAAGGGGTCTCCCCTGTTATCGCTATCTTGTTGATGGTAGCGATAACCGTAATTCTCGCAGGGGTGATCACTTTATGGGTGTTCAGCATCTCATCAGGGAACGGAGATAAAGGGGAAATGTTCTTCTTCAACACGGACCTCGAGGCATCCAACAACACGGTATCCATTGTTCTCTTGGGCGGCTCCGAACCCCTCGATACCTCTACGATGAGAGTCATTATCGACGGTGTGGATGTTGCCTTGGTACCAGTGACAGAGATGTATGCGGGGGACCAGATATTTGCGGATACGGGGATGGAGATAACCGGGGGGACCACATATCACATCAAGATAGTCATCAACAACAAGATGATGTACGAAGGGGACCCCGTCGCGAACCCATGATCTTGACATATCTGTCATTATCACTTTTTCTTCTTCCCGGGACCGGACCTCTTCTTATCCTTCTTCTTTTTCTTCTTCGGCTTGCTGAACGTTTCTTTCGTTCCAAGGAGCATGATAAAGCTCGTCAGGGTTACGCCTGAAGAAGCGATCTCGTACACTCCGAAAGCGATCGTGACCACCCTCAACGATGTTGATAAGTCACCCAGAACCCCGACCCCCAGCAGACAGAGGCCGGCAAGGAGGGATACGACGGACCCTATCATGGTCAGCACAAGGGACCTGATGTAATGTCTCCCCTTGAGGGCGTACCACCCGCCTATGGTCTGCCCTCCTACACCCATCGCGAACAACAGCGATATCAATGTGAAGACGACCGCTGCGATGAGCAGACCGATGAATAATATCAGTATCAGAACAATGCAAAGCTCCTTCCATGGATCATCACCGCCGCTGTCGTTCAACAGACCGTAGACGATGAACCCCAGAATGACCGATAAAGCGATCCCTCCGAAGGTCATAAGAACGGCAAGTATGAAATTGGGTATCCCCACGATGAGGGACATGATCCCGGCCCTTTTTCTCTTCTTAACGTTGTTTAAAAAAACCGCTGTATCTCCGACCTTTCCTTGAGACATCTAATCCCCGGATACTGGATGCCATTCGAATATTTGAAAACTACTGAAAGAATGTGTCCCATCCGATCATTCTCAGGATGTCTTTTCCTTCACCACAGCCATCAGGCAAGCCAGCCAATCGTCGGCAGCTCTACGAGCACCTTCCACCGAATCCGCCCCCACATCACCGATCACCATGCACCCCTCCACGATGGTGGTGACATACCCGTCGTCATCCACCTTCAAGGCCGCCATAACACGCCGGGCTTCTTCCTCCGAGTCCAGCGTTATCTTCAGACGGATCCTCGAGGGAACCCCTCCTTCATCGCGGGGAGACATTCAACCACCCTTCTTCCTGAGCTGCTCCCCGACCATACGATCGCAGGTATCCAGGAACTCATCCAGTTTATCATACGGAAAATGGGCTCCGGCAGCCACATCATGGCCTCCGCCCCCACCCCCGGCCTTCATCCCCGCCTCCCTCATCACCACCCCAAGGTCCAGTCCCTTCACGCAGAGGTCCCTGTCCCCCCTGGATGAGACCTTCATCTGACCATCGTTACCCTTGGCGATGGCGAGCATCGGTTTGTCGTGGTCGAAAATATAATTATGCGCCAGGCCGGCAATGGTCCCTGACAGCTTCTCCTCCTCCATCATGAACCACTGGATGTTGTGAAGGCCGTTGACGCCTTCCTCCTTTCTCCTAAGAAGGAGCCCCTGTATATGCACCTTGTTCTGGAAGCGTTCCTCCAGTGCCTGCCTGAACGCATCCATGTCTCCCCAGACCACCTGGAAACCCAGAGATGCCTTCCCGAACCTACCGCACCCGTCGATGGCATACGCAAGGTCCTGAAGTGGACCGTATTCGGGGGAATGGAAGTTCTCCCTGAAGAGTTCATTGACTATGTACCTCTTGACCCCGTTGCGGAGGAGTCTTATGTAGATGTAGGATTGGAGTGCCTTCATCTTCTCTGGTTCCACATCCTCCATGGGAACCAGTGGATTGATGGCCATCTGCGAGAGTAGCGATCTCACGGCGCTCTCGTCCCCTGATATCCCGTCAATGAACGGGTCGTTGGATGTTACCAGCGCCTCAAGGACGGACCTTCCGGAGAAGGGCATCCCCCGAGATGACCTCAGGTAGCCCTTTTCCATGGCAAGGTTCCGGATACTGTAGTTCAGCTCCGAGAAGCTTGGGACATGCTGCCTGTCAGCAAGTGACCCCGCCAGCGAGAATGTGCAGAGGTCAATGTTATCCGTGGACAGCCTCAATGCAAGAAGGAAGGAAAGGGTGGCCCCCGAGCAGCCGGAAGTCCCGTCTATATTGTAAAAACGGGGATTTATCTCCACAACGCCTCCCCCGTCAGAAATGGAATAGGGACCTTTCCTCCCGTTGACGTTGTGATGGTCCAGTATGATGGCTCTGACCCCGAGCTCCATGACCCTATGGGAAATAGCCTCTACCTGGGAGGACCCCATATCGGATACTACAAGAAGCTCGAATCCTCCGTCCATGGAGGCCATGTCCTGGTCTTTAAGGATGTTCGTCATCGTTGTATGGAACCTCAACCCCTGCCTACCAATGGCCTTCGATAGGATCCCCGCGGATGAAATGCCATCACCGTCGTAATGAGAGATTATCCTGACCGAACTTGACGTGGATTCTATAAGTGCAGCAGCATCCCCAAGTCTTTCCACCAGAGGTTGGGGTACCTTCATCCATTTCAGAGGATCTTCCATACGATGAACCCCGGGGTAAACGTATGAGGGAAAGCAGAGAACATATTAAAAGATAGGTAGGATCAATCGGCCACTATGAGCTTGGCCTTCTCCAGCCTGTAGCTCCAGCGGTCGGGCAGGACGCCCATTTTAGAGTAGTATCTGCCGAGCCTTCTTATCTTTGCCTCGGTGAGCTGGAGGGACCTTAGATTGTGGACATCCTTGTGGTTCACCGACATATGCCGGTGCATCCTGACGGCCTTCCTCATGAGGTTCATGATGTCCTCGGGATAGTCCATCTTTTCCCCGCCCTCTTTGATAATATCGTACATCGAGGTACCCAGAGCGGTCTTCACATCGGGGATGCCGTGGACGTCGCGAAGCTCTATTCCTATCTGTGATGTTGATAGACCCTTGCGGTAAAGCTCCAGGATGAGGTCCAAGATCTCCTTGCGGTCCACTTCCAGCCATTCGGGCTTCTTTGTCCTGAAGGGTTTCGTGGAGGAGGATCGTCCCCTTCTCCTTGCGTGCATCCTAGCCATATTTCATCGACTCCGATGGATCGGGGGGGAGGATTATACTTTTCATATATAAGCCTTGGTCATGATGGAGGCATTCCGGTTCCCCGAACTGCTCCGGATCATGATAATCGAACTGTTTATAAACGAGATTATGATTGGGTGGATTTACCAACGATCTGCCACCATAGCTTAGCTCGGTTGAGCGGCTGACTTGTAATCAGCAGGTCGGGGGTTCGAATCCCTCTGGTGGCTCCATTTTTCCATTCAGCTCGAAGAGATGAATGGATATAAGGTATAGATGGATCCGAACCCCGAAGGGTCTTGAGACTTCGTTTCGAGGAATTTCATTGAGAAGTCTCAAGGTGAGCAAAATCGCTGATTTTGCGGAAGTTCGAATCCCTCTGGTGGCTCTCTTCTTTTACGTGCATTATTCGGCATAATATCAGTATTTTTATTAAAATATATGAGAATTGTACCTAGGTCTTATGATTTCGCTGTATTGAACCTTGAATTGATGAGATCCAATCGGTCATTTCCTCAACGCTTCTTCAATGATACCGAGCCTCTTGATGTGTTCCTTGATATTGAGTCCGGCAGCAAGGGCAAGGGTATTCTCCAGTTGTCCGCTCTGAGAGATCCTCCCTTTCAATTTTGGCATTCTTCGCAGGACCATTTCCCTCCAATCATCGTTTTCAAGAATTGCTTTGATAACCAGTTTGAGGTCGCTTCTCTGAAGCAGCATCGCTGCGTCATGATTGTTCTTGTAATCAACCAGTAGACCAAGTTTCACTGCTGTTATATGTTCGATCGGAGGCACCTTCACCATTACTTCTCTCCTTTTATCATGATAAGGAATCCCTTTTTCCTCGAAGTCCGTCAGCTGAATTCGAAGAAATGGGGAGTCTGGAATTCTGTGATCATTGGTTCGGATATCTCGATCCTGATCTGTATCTTCTCAACCTCTTCTCTTAGTGCTTCCGGGACGGAAACACTCGGTTTATACTTCTTCAGGAACTGGATTCCAATTCGAATGATGAGCCTTGAAACCATATCCTTCCATCTCTTCTCGAATAACCTCCAAATTCTTGTCATCTGTCACTCCATCAAAATCAAGTGTGTATCTATGATGACCTTCCCCAAGATGGGCCCTAACTGCCCATCCGCCGATAACGATTACCCTTTCCTTGATCCTGTCAAGAATGGATAAGCTCTGGTCCTCGATATCGTTCTTGATATCGGTTGGGAACTGTTCAAGGTTCATGCTGATCTCACTCCGTGTCTGATGGCATCAAGGTCAAGGTAAAGATCAATGTTCCATTTCTTCTCATACTTTCTCTCCCATCCGCTTTTCCCATACGATCTCTCTTGCTTTAGGAATGTCCTTTTTTTCTCCATTTGTGATAATCCAAAAAATTTCTCAATGATCTCATCAGAAACGATCTCCTGATCGATATCTTTCAGAATATCTAGATAACATCCCACAACCGACGTCATTTTTTTCTCAACAGATAATTCAAGGAGTCCTTCAAGATCAAGTTCACCTGTTTTCAGGATCTTGATGCAGAGATCTTCAATACCTTCTGTGGTTAGGAGTTTTTTCAGAAACAATTCCTCAAGTGATGGAACCTCATCTGTGCTTTCCATGATCGAAACGGTCCCTTTTCCATTTTTAACAAGGAAACCCGTGTTCTTGACGGAGATGCCTTCCCCGATCCTATTAAAAAGGATCTTTTGGAGTTCATCCGGTGTCACATAATTCTCTTTGAATGGGATGGTTCCCGGATAGTGATATGTCTCACCATTTTCTTCCCGGGAAAAGAGCATCTGCAGTTCCTTGTTGATCGGATGATCATCCTTTCTTACGGCGATAACAGGTTTCCTTCGCATGAATTTTACAAGCCCAATTTCCACGAGATGGGAAATGATGTTCTTGATCGTAACAAGAGAATACCCGGTAAGATCCTTCACATCTTTATAACCGCGTTCCACCTCTAGCGTCTTCCAGATGGAAAGCGTACTTTCCTTCATTATGAATTCAGGATCGATGCCGTGACTTAGTGAAAGAATATGGATATCTGCGATCTTTTTTGCTTTGAATCCATCTGCCACGAGGACGAGTGCATCTTTTCTCCTTAACAGATTTTTCTCTTCCAGGTCCCTTACAGCTTCGTAGATAGTAGGTGGGGCAAAGGGTAGTCTATTCAATAATTCCCCTATAGATTGAGGTTTGATCGCAATGATAGACATGACTGCGGATTTTGAGTCCATAGTAAAGTAATAACATAATACACATATTTATAATTATGTATTTTCTTTACGATAGAGTGAATTTGTTGGAAGGCTTTTCACGGGCGAATCGCCTGAGGCTACTCTGGCGGCTCCCAAGATCTCCTCCGGTCATCAAAGCCTTGAAAGGTTATTTTAAGCAGACCCGGCCTTCATGATATACTATTGGAAACTCGATGCAATATATACTATCATTAATATACCATGTATCCGAAGGTGAAAGAAATGAGGTTCATTGTGAAGGGGAACATCAGCTGGGTCGGAAAGATAGACTGGGAGCTTCGGAAGTTCCACGGGGACGAATATTCGACGCACAAGGGCTCCACCTACAATTCCTATCTCATCGAGGAGGAAAAGGTGGTCCTCATAGATACGGTATGGGCTCCCTTTGCGGACGAGTTCGTTGAGAACCTGAAAAAGGAGATAGACCTCTCCAGGATCGACTACATTATCGCCAATCACGCCGAGATAGACCACAGCGGCGCACTTCCCAGGTTGATGGAGGAGATCCCGAACACTCCCATTTACTGCACAGCTAACGGGATAAAGTCGCTGAAAGGCCATTATCACAAGGATTGGGACTTCCATCCGGTGAAAACGGGGGACACCCTGGAGATCGGGAACGGCAAACAGCTCATCTTCGTCGAAGCACCGATGCTCCACTGGCCTGATAGCATGTTCTGCTATCTGACGGACGATAACGTGCTCTTCAGCAACGACGCCTTCGGGCAGCATTACGCATCCGAGAAGATGTTCAACGATCTCGTTGACCCCTGCGAGCTATGGACGGAGTGCATGAAATACTACGCCAACATACTGACCCCATTCTCCCCTCTGGTCAAGAGGAAGATAGAGGAATTCGTTTCATTGAACGTTCCGCTGGACATGATATGCACGAGCCACGGGGTCATCTGGAGGAAAGACCCATTGCAGATCGTCAATAAATACATGGAATGGTGCCAGGCCTACAGTGAGAACCAGATAACGATCATATACGACACTATGTGGGACGGGACCAGGAGGATGGCGGAGGAGATCGCGAAAGGGATCGTAGATGAGAATAAGGATGTCACGGTGAAGCTTTTCAAGCTCTCCAGCAGCGACAAGAACGATGTGATAACGGAGATATTCAGGTCCAAGGGTATCGTCGTGGGATCTCCGACCATCAACAAGGGGATACTGACATCGGTCGCCGGGACCCTCGAGGAGATACGGGGCCTGGGGTTCAGGAACAAGAAGGCGGCCGTATTCGGCACCTACGGTTGGAGTGGAGAATCCCCTGCAATGCTGAAAAGGATGCTCGAGGAAGCAGGGTTCAAGGTCATGGATGACGGTCTGAAGGCCCTGTGGAACCCAACCGATGCGGCACTGGAGGAATGCTTCCAGTACGGGAAAAAGATAGCAATGGAATTCACGTGAAAATGCAATGGCACCTCGCCTGGGAGGTGACGGTATTCATGGTTTTCGTGATGAGCCAACTCATCGTGAGGATGATGAATATAAAAACAGCTGGAAGAAAGCATGCTGATCAGAAACGAAGGGAGCGAATGATGCGAAGATGGAGTGTCATGTGTGCGGGATATGCGATCATGCATGCAGGTTCAACGCACTTGAATGTGCATACCAGAGACACCTGTCACCTGTTTGATACCAACTTTTATTATCGAGCAGGTCCTGCAATTATCAGGTGGGGGCAACCGAAATGAAGATAGGGATCATCATCTGCGACCGCTACCGGGATTGCGCCGGTGGAAAATGCTTCAGGTCGATACAGAACAGGGAAGGCGCATTCGATATCTACAGCAAGGATGAACCTCTGGATGTCGTCGGATATACAAGCTGCGGTGGATGCCCCGGGGGGAATATCGAATACGCTCCCGCGGAGATGATCAAGAACGGAGCGGAAGCAATCCATCTGGCAACCGGTCTGATCGTTGGATATCCCCCCTGTCCTGATATCTCCCATTTTAGTGAATTCATTGAGAGTCATTACGGAATGAAGGTCGTCATAGGAACGCATCCCATACCACAGAAATATTTTTTCACGCATAACAAATTGGGAACATGGGATAATGAAAGATGGCAGGAGATCATCGAACCCACGATCTGCAATGAAGAGATCAGGAAACGGTATGATTGATCTCCATTCAACCTCCAAATATCATCATTTACTATTGAACTTCCTCCGGTAGAACCTTACCCCTTGATATTCCATCATCGTAAGTGATCCCACATCCAATATTTCATCGATCATTTCCCAACCCTCTCCGGACCTCTCGACCATCTCCCTGACGCTGTCCTCTCTCATCGGGTGAACGGATGTTATCGCAAGTATGTCATTTTTCACGTCCCCGGTGTAGGTGAAATCACCGAATTCCCTGTCCGTTAGAGCTGCCACCCTGAGCTTCCTCGAGGAGTATTCCCTGATGACCCTCAAAATAGTCTCATCCGGTGGAACCTCGACGCTATCTTCCGCCGGGGGCCTTATCGGAACGGTGATATAGGCCATCTTCGGGTCGAGCCCGCGAATGAACTCCGCAGTCTTCACGGCCTGTTCTTTGCTGTCGTTGACCCCCTTGACAAGCATGGTCTCGGTAATCAGCGACCCTTTGAAGCTTCCCGAGAGGTCCATCAGACCATCCATGATATCCTTCAATCCGATACTGCCGTGAGGTCTGTTGACCTTTTTCCATATCCCCTCATCGACCGAATCGACCTTGACGGAAACAAGATCCGCTCCGGAGAGGTCCTCGCTTACTCCCTCATCACCCAGCAATGATGAGTTGGTTATCACTGCCACGGGATAGCCCAGGTCCCTCACCATCTCTATCTCCCTTCCGAGGTCGATATCGAGGGTCGGTTCCCCGTCGGGAACGAAGGTCAGATGATCGATGGGGCCCCCCATCTCATTCACGGCCATCACCTGAGCCTCAACATCGTGGAATATCCTTTCCGGTCCGTAAAATCTCCTTCTCTCGATCCGCATGTCCTTGGTCCTGCCGAGCTGGCAGTAGATGCAGGAATAACTGCAGAACTTTGGAGGGATATTGTTGATGCCCAGGCTCCGCCCGAGCCTCCTTGAGGGAACGGGACCGTATGCAATTCTCTCATATGTCATGATGATCATATCCGATCGGTCAAATGTCCCGTGTTCATCTTCTGTCCTGAACCGCAGGTCCTGGCCTGTTTGCCGAACCGCTCAAGGATCTCCTTTTTCCGCTCCGTGCAGTGACAGGGGGCGATGAATGTTAGGTCCTTCAGCTTTTCGATGTCGCTGAAACCGTGGAAACCGCCAAGGACACCGGTCACCCTCCCGAACCTGCCAGCGCCATCGATCATCACATCCAGGCCCGGATGCGAGCAGCCCGTTATCACCAGAAGTCCTTTTCCCGTATCCACAGCCATGGCCTGCTCTCTGGTCCTCTCTCCAAGCTGGCCCGTAAGGTAGATCCCTTCCATGACCTCGACCGGGCCCTCCACTTCGTGAAGCCTGGCCTGTTCGGATATCTCGTTCTTCAGACGCTTCGAGAAGAATGCGGGAACATAGACCTCCACCCCCGGGTAAAGGACCCGGGTAAGCCCACCTATGTGGTCCCAGTGATCGTGAGATAGCACGATGATGTCGATATCCTCTTTCCTTATCCCTGCCTTTTTCATGTTGTACGTCAGTTTCCTTCCGTCCCAGCCCGTATCGAACAATATCTTCCTTTCACGGTGTTCTACCAGGCAGGAGAAACCCCATCCTTTCCTGAAACCCTCCAGGGCTTCGTTGTCGTATAAAATTGTGAGTTCCAAGACACTATTCACCCCCGAACCGTCTTTTAAGGTAGTAGTTCGAATATATCGCCCCAAGAGGATTGTGCGCCAGCACCCTGTCCTTCACCGCCAGTGTGGTCACCGGAGCTTCGGAGTGCTTCGTGAAGAGAATGTCGTGGCCCATGCAGAGGCCCAGGATGACGTTCAGCTGCGTTTTCGCATTGTTCAATACCATGGCCTGCCCGATGGGGTTGCACATGGCCTCCACTCCTTCCTTCGAATGGAGTCTATCCAGGTCCATTTCGTCCTTGTCGATGCCGCAGACCTTGCAGCACACGGAAAAGACCTTGAAATCCTTCTCAAGTATCTCTGATACGATCCTTGCTTCCTTCTCCATTCCTATGCAGAACGCCATCCCTATTCTCTCGTAACCCATTCCCTTTGCATAGAGGATCAGTTCCTCCAGACGGGTCTTTTCCATGTAGTATCTCGACTCTATGGAGGTGGAAACCTTCATCGATCTCAGGTCCTCACCGGTATACCTTTTTCCCGCTTGCTCCGCGAGGCCCGGACAGTCCTTACCCGTGTAGCATTCCTTGTTGTCACAGTTTGCACATTTCACGGTATCACGGCTCCTTCACCGTAAGGTTTCGTATCGCTTTTGAAAGTGTGTCAGCGGCAAGTTTCGCGCAGTGGCGGTTCTCCTCGGGCAGACCGCCCAGTTCATCAAGGATGTCCCGGGCGGTGATATCGCTGGCGTATTCCAGGCTCTTTCCCAGTACCATCCTCGTCGCGATGCTGCCGCATGCGATAGAAGAGCCGCACCCGTCGGTCATGAACCTTATATCTTCTATCCTGCCGTCCCTGGTCCTCAACGAGAATTCCATCGTATCTCCGCATGGGCCCATTATCATGGCCTGACGGTCGGGGTCCTCGATCCGTCCCATATTTTGAGGGTTCCTGGCCTCCCGAATTACTATTTCGGAGAACCTCCTCTCCTCGTCCTTTCTTATCCTTTTCTCAATGTCATCAACGATCCCGTCAAGGTCACTTCCGGTCATTGCAATGCCTTCTCGATCCTTCTCCAGATCTCCCTGATATTCCGAGACAGTGCCCCATCCGGGAATTCAACGACCGTTTTATTCTCCATCATCGCCTTTGTTGCGGTATCATCGTAGGGAAGCCTCCCGACGACCTCTATCCCCTTTTCCATGCAGAACTCCTCTATCTTTTGCGTGTTCTCCGGGTTGATATCAGACTTGTTGATGCATACCACCGACGGGATCCTGAAATGGTTTGCCACCTCGATCACCCTCATGGAATCATGCATACCCGATAAAGTCGGCTCCATGACGACAAGAACGAGGTCCACGCCTGTTATCGAGGAGATCACCGTGCATCCCGTTCCCGGAGGCCCGTCGATGATGATAAGGTCCTTCCCCTTTTCCTCAGCGAGTTCTATGGCCCTGCTTCTAACAACCGCCACGAGTTTGCCGGATGCTTCCTCTCCCGCATGCAATTTCGCATGGACCAGGGGGCCGAACCTCGTTTCGGAGATGTAGGCTTCCCCCGCCTGCCTCTCGACCATCTCGATGGCACCCACGGGACAGACAAGTTCACAGACGGCGCAGCCCTCGCATTTCTCCGGGTGCAGTGTATTGTCGGGATCGAATGCACCGTACCTGCAGTTCTGATAACATTTTCCGCAGTTTATGCATATATCATCGTTCTTTCTGGCAACGTTCAGGCCGTGAAATGCCTCTCTGCTCATTATCCTGGGGTTCATGAGTATGTGCATATCGGCGGCATCCACGTCCGCATCCACTGTGACATGGTTCCTGGCAAGAGCGGAGAACGACGCGGTAAGGGTGGTCTTTCCGCAACCCCCCTTTCCGCTTATCACTGTCAATTCCCGGACCATCAGATCATCCCCCTGATCCGATCATACATCGCTCTGAAAAGGTCCCGGTAACTAGGAAGCGCTTCCACAATGGGAACGCCCCTTGAATATGCCTTTGCTATCTCCATGTCGTTGGGGATCTTTGCAAGCAGGGGTATTTCTTCCTCGATGCAGTATCTCTCCACCCTGTCATCCCCTATGCCGTCCCTGTTCACGACCACCCCGAAAGGTACGCCGATCCCCCTCACCACATCCACGGTGAGCTTCAGGTCATAGAGCCCGAAGGGAGTGGGTTCGGTGACCAGGATGCAGAAGTCCGAATCCCTCATGGCTTCCACTGCCGGACATGCTGTTCCCGGGGGTGAGTCGAATATGGTCACCCCTTCATTTTTGGCCAGTCCCTTGAGCTCCCTTATGATGGGCACCCCGAAGGGCTCCCCGATATCCAGCCTGCCGTGGAACAACGAGCGGTCATTGTTGTTCTCGATGATGCCAATATGGTGTCCCCTCTCCGATATGGCATCGAACGGGCAGATGATCTTGCACCCGCCGCATCCGTGGCAGAGCTCCTCGAAGAAGAGGAGCTTCTCGCCGATAACCGATATAGCATTGTACTGGCAAAAGTCCGAACATTTACCGCAGTAAGTGCACTTTTCAAGATCGAAATCAGGGGCCGGTATGGAAACGTCCTTGAGCTTTTCCATGGGTCCCGGAAAGAAGAGGTGGCTGTTCGGCCCCTCGACATCGCAGTCTATCAGACGGGCCCCATCTATGCTCAGGGCGAGGTTCGTGGCGATGGTCGTCTTGCCCGTTCCCCCTTTTCCACTTGCCACGGTTATCTTCATTCCTATGCCCCGGGTCTGGATGGTTCAATGATGATGGTGATGCCCGTGGCCGTCCCCGGTCCCTTCCCCTCTGAATGCATGCTGCTGGCAGGCTGTCTCGTCGGTCGCCTGGATCAGTTTGCCATCGTTGAACATACGTACGGCATCCCTGACTGTACCGGAAGCACCAACGTAAACCTTGATCCCCGACTGCTCGAAGAGTCCTATGGCCCTTCTTCCGAGACCCCCGCAGAGCATGACCTCGGCCCCCGCCTTTGATATAAGGTCTGGGGCATACCCCGTCCCTCCCATGTGCATGGTATTGTTCTCGATGACGGTAACCTCGTCGGAATCCGGGTCCACAATGGTGTATGTGGGGACCCGCCCGAAATGCTCACCGACGATCTCATCCATTCCTCTATTGCCCATTGTTGGTATGCACAGCTTCATCTTACTCACCTTGTTCATTGTCTCATTCCCGAATGGGACGCAACGCTCGGGTCGTCTATCTCCTCCAGTTCGCCGCGTCCATACCTGTCTATCGTTTCCTCTACGGTACCCGTTGCCCCGATCATGACCTTTATCCCGGATGCCTTCAAGGCCTGAAAAGCGTTCGGTCCCACATTTCCTGTTATCAGGACCTCCACACCCAGCCTTGATATCGTCTGGGACGCCTGGGGTCCGGCCCCCCCCATCGCCATCGAGCTTTCGTTCTCCACCGTCTGGAACTCCTTTGTGTCCGGGTCCACGATGATGAAGAACCTGCATCTTCCGAACCTCGGGTCCGTCTCCGAGCTCATCTCCCTTCCCCTAGATGTCACTGCTATCTTCATTTTCGACTCCCTCCTTGGTCTTTTGTCGTCGCTGCCCTTCACGGGGTGGCTTCTTCCCTCATCAACGGGGACCCGCACT
>JAFGLL010000049.1 GCA_016928095.1 Thermoplasmatota archaeon | reverse complement strand
TAATCTCCCTGGTATACGGTCTCGTTCGTGAAGGCCATCCCGTTGATGGAGATGGTCTGATAGCTGAACGTATCGTTGTAGAAGACCACCGTCGCACCGTTGGCAGGAAGCTTCTCGGCCACATCCTTGAGGATAATGAAGAGTATACCCTGATAAACGGGATCGAGCACCGGAGGTCTGGGATAATCATAGAGGATCGTCTCCGAGGTGATCTTGTTGAAGTACTGATCGTAAGCATCTATCTTGAAGCTCACCTTGGAACCGGCAGGATAAGGTATTATACTGGAGGTCATGACCGTCGAATTGATCCTCTCGAAGTAAACGACTCCCGGGACCGGTTCCTGGTCGGGAATGTTGACCGTGTAGAGAAGGTCAGCCCGCTCAATGGCAACCAGAGGGTCCCTCGAGGTGATGTTGATCGTAACGTCCTGCCCGTTCCTGGGCTCTGTCGGACCCCATTCAAGGATGATATTGTTCTCGAAGTCCGTATCTATCCAGGAACCGTTCTCGATGACAGTGTACGAGTAGGTGGTCGATGTCAGAGGGTGGTTCTTCTCGTCGTAAGCCATGATCCTGTACTGGATGGTATATCCTCCCGGGTAACCGGGGATATCCACTTCCATGGCGGTCTGATTGATCCTCGTGAACTGGTAACCGCCCTCGGGCCCCTGATTGCCACCGTAGGCCCAGGTGAACCGTACATCCGCTGCGTTGATCGCCTGGTTCGTTCGGGATTCGATCATGATATGGAACTCCTCGCCGTTGAAGGGAGCCCTTCCATCAAGGTGGTCCGGTTCCCTCTCTATCCTTATTGCTTCCTCGAAAACCGTTGTGGACCATTCCGCACTTACGAGCGGGAGAAGGTGGGTAGCAACAAGCAGCAACAGGAACAAAGCTGCCACAGATGATCCGACCTTCACCCTTTCTTTCGACCATTTGGTGTTCATTTGCATCCATCCATTAGGCACCAACGCCGACCTTCTGTTTCTCCACTATCTTCTTTTTGATCGCTGTCCTCTTGGCTATACCGAGAGCAGCAAGTCCCGCCAGCATGTATTCCACGGGAACAGTTGCCGTCTGCCCGATCGTGACCGGGGTCAGGTTCGGTGTCGCCGTGATCACCGGAGCAATGTTCACCGACGGTGCCACGACCGGTACCGAAGGTGGCGGAGGGATCGGTGCCGGTGTAATTGGAGGGGGGGAGGGAGGCGGCGGGGGCAGTGGAGGCGGGAGGGCTCGGATGACGGTGATGTAGAAATCCGGGATCTGGTCCGTTATATTCTCCCCAAGCCAGCTGACCGACCTGAGGCTGCTTGCCCCACCGAACACCCTTGTCTTCCCCTCTCCGTCCTCGGATCCGATCCGGAACTTCACAGACCAGTTCTGTCCCAGGGATATCTTCCCGATATCCCATCCAAGGACCCACTGGCCTCCCGTGTAGTTCGAGACGAAACCTTCCGTGATGTTTTCCGAACCCATTATGAAATCGAGATCTTCATGCAGGTAAAGTTCGACCGTGGTATTGGCCCCTGCAGTATAATTGTAGAACTGATCGGATATCTTCATGTATATCATCACCAGCTCCTCAGCGGTCTGGGCTCTGTAGAATTGACCTCCGGTATGTTCGGCCATCCATGAAAGGAGTTCCTCGTCAACAAGTGGTCCGAGGCCTATTGTGAACATCTTGATGTTCTTTGCGACCATCTCGTCCATCTGGGATAGTGTCACGTTTGCCTCTGGTGGATCCGGAACCCCGTCCGTGAAGAAAACCACGATCTTCTGGTTTTCCTCCTTTCCGAACCCGTCGAACTCATCGATCGCCTTCTCGATGCCGGCCTGATAATTGGTCTGTCCCTGTGGGGTCAGCCTTGACAGTGCTTCGAGATCGGCCTGGACCTGGGCATAAGCGGATGAGAGGTGGTGATCGTTCACGGTCTGGGCGTTATTGTCGAAGAACGCCACCACCGCCCGATCGAAGGGTGCTATCATATTGTCCACGTATTCGTGGGCGGCCAGTATCCGAAGTACCTGCGGATCGTATGTCTCAAGGGACCCGGAATGGTCCATCAGGAATACCACGTCCTGCGGGGCGAGCGTTATCCCCTTGGTCCCTGCTCCGGTGACAGTAAAAGTGACAGTGGCATTATTAGGTTCGTTATCCGATCCTGACCTCCAGAAGGAATCCACGGAGGAGGAGATCCTTGATGACAGATATCCACCGCCCGTATAAGCATCGCCCCCTTCCGCCTCGCACGGGATCAATGTGAATGCACAAAGGAGTGCAAATACTGCCACCGCCACCGAAACGGGATCCTTGAACCGCTCCATGGCGGCCGACCAGATCGATTTCACTCCCATCCTTCCCCTCATCTTTCCTCGGCTTTTATTATACTTCTTTTATGAATATCCCTGCGAGTAAATCACACCTTTGAATATCACGGTTCCTCCTCGGCCTCCCATTCCTCGATCTCCCTTTCCTGCCTCCTCTTCTTATTTAGATCCAAGGGCTCCGATTTTTTGATCTCGGGTTTCTCTTCGGATGGAGGGTCCAGCTCTCCCTCGTCCGCTGGAGTTTTCTCCTTCTTTACCCTACCCTCTCCCCTGGCCCACTGTGTAAGTATCCCGAGATATGCCAGTATTCCTATTACGATCACAAGTATAATGAACAGGATCAGCCAGATGAAGGGGAGCGCCGAAGTGAGCCACTCACAGAACGTGGTCCTGTCCTTCTTTTCCTTCACGTTGATCAATCCTGACTTGGTCGCTTCGTTACCGAGCTTGTCGGAGGTCATTATCTGGAAGACATGGGCTCCACCTTCGGTACTGGAGGTCGGCCAGAACAGGATGAACGTGTCCGGGTTCGATGCGTTGGAATCGGGTGCCATCTCTCTCCAACCCTGAGAGTCTATGTTGATCATCACATGGCTGACACCCGAGGGATCTATAACAGTGGCACGGAAAACGACCGAGTTGCCTTCCCTGACCTCTCCGATCCTCACTTCCTCATCTCCCTCGAGCCAATAGTAATCGAGGGAGATCTCGGGACCGCTGTTGTCCACCTTGATCCCGTAGGTGGATCCATCGTGGTTCCCTGCACGATCGTATGCTGTCACGGTGAGGGTATGGTCCCCGTCCGATAGAGTTCGTGTATCCATGATATATTCATAGTAGAGACCTCCATCACTTCGGTATATCTCAAAGGGAGATGCACCATCTATGGAAAGCATGACCTCCCCGATACCGATGGCATCATAAGCATAGAACCTGATGGTCTTCATTCCGGCCATGGCCTGTCCGGGTGTCAGCGAGGTCTGGGATATCACAGGAGCACTGTTGTCGACCACAACGTTGACATGGAATATGGTCTGATGACCTGACCTGTCCTCTGTTTTTACACTGATGGTATGGAAACCGTCATTGACAAGGGTCGAATTCCAGGGGGTAGTGACATCATACCAGGTTGTACCGTCAATAGCGTACCTGACAGCACCGGGGAACTCATCTACCGTCGTCGCCCTGACGACAAATACACCGCTTATCAGCTGATCCTTCACAGGAGCTTCGACCATCAATTCCGGCAGTCTGTTATCGACTCTGAACTCAAGGCCCTTCGTGGTCACTGACCTTCCGGCCACATCCAAAGCCGTTGCATTGATCGAATATGTGCCGTCGGCCAGGGTCCTGGTATCAATGATGTATTCGTAGTAGCCTGACTGGGTATTATAGGAAAGGGTCTTAAGGGTCTGGTCGATGTTCATTGTCACACGTATGATACCGACCTTGTCATAAGCGGACACCCTGAAGGTGTAGGTTCCCTCCACGAACTCGTTCTCTGTCGGACTTGCGAGCGATATCTCCGGTGGATTGTTGTCCACGTAGACATAGAGGATCTCCAGGGTCACATGTCCGGCACGGTCCGTTGCCCTGATGGTCACCTTGTGCAATCCATCATTTACCAGATCCGTATTCCAGCCAATGGATACAGGCTGCCAGGAAGCACCGTCGATATTGTATTCGGTCCCTTTCTTGAAAACGTCACCGTTCTCGACATCGAAGAAGAATAGACCGGAGACCACTTCTCCGTCCTGGGGAGAATTGATATCGATCGTCGGAGGCCGATTGTCCACATTGAAGTTCACCGGCCCATAAACGAAGGATTTCCCTGTAAGATCGTAGACAATGGCTGTAACGTTCCTAACTCCGTCCTCGCCGGCCCCCCAGGTCACGGTGTTTGACGTGTATTCGAAATATCCGGTCAGAGGGTTATATGGCACACGCGACTCCAGATCGTACACTCTGATAAGAACGTGATCAATACCGACCACATCGAAGGCACTTACCCTTATGGTCACGATCCCTTCCACGAACTCCCCCTCGACAGGAGAGTTGATGGTGCATATGGGTCCCAGGTTGTCGACCTTCACATTGAACAGGATGACCGTGCTCTTGCCGGACCAGTCATTCGCACTGATCCTGATGGTGTGATCGCCATCCTCGACCAGTGTCGTATCGAATGGGATGGATATGTCCCTGAACCCTTTGTTGTCGACCTCGTACTCCACTGATTTTAGGAAAGTGTCGTCGACCGAGTAGTTCAATAGATGGGCCCCGCTCAGTATGGCACCGTTCTGTAAGTTGTAAACCTCAAGCTTCGGGTAGTGATTATCGATCTGGAAATATATTGGTCCGACCGTAACTGATTTTCCTGACATGTCGGTGACATATACCATGACCGAATAGTTACCATCGGGGGTCAGAGAGGTGTCGGTCTGGTACTCGTAGTAACCAGTTCCGGAATTGTAGTTCATATCAAGGGTCTTGTTGAACACTTCCACCTTCACCAAGCGGATACCCACCATATCCGAGGCCACTGCCTGGAAAAGATAGATCCCGTGTATGAACTGAAGGTCCGCAGGAGAATTGAGGGCCGCGTATGGAACAGTATTGTCTATTATGACATTGACAGTGGAGGAGGTGCTATGGCCTGCGATATCCAATGCCCTTATTACGATCGTGTGGCTTCCATCGCTCAGCACAGTGGTGTTTAGTGTAATGTTGATCGGCACCCAGCCTGTATCATCAACGTTGTATTCGACCCGGTCCAGGAAAACATCGGATGCATTGACCTGGATCTCCTCGAGACCTTCCAGGTAGGACCAGGCAGCAGGGTAGGTTACGGTAAGTGTCGGTGCATGGTTGTCCACATAGAAGATCCTGGGACCGAGCATCGTGCTCTTGCCCGAAAGGTCGGTCACGACGACCACCATGTTGTACATACCGTCCGGGATAAGTCTTGTATCCGTTATGTATTCGAAATTGCCGTTACCCGTGTTGTAGCTCATGTCAAGTGTGGCTCCGAACACCGTGATGTTGACCTTCTTCACACCGACCTGATCAGATGCCAGTGCAGTGAAGAGAGCTGCCCCTTCCAGGAACTGTCCCGAAGTGGGTGCTGTTATCGATCCAGTGGGATCGTTGTTGTCGATCTTCACAGAGATCGTCGTTGTGGTCACATGCCCGGCCTGGTCAATGGCTCTGAGGCTGATACTGTGCGTGCCGTCACCGAACATTGTCGTGTTGAGAGGTACGCTTGTGTCTATCCACCCCGAGCCGTCGAAATTGTACTCGACATTACCAAGGAACGCATCAGTCACTGATGTGTTGAACATTTCAATTCCCGAAAGGAACGTCCCCTCGATAGGATGCAATACCCGGAGGATCGGGGCGTTATTGTCTATCCGGAAGCTTACATTCGCGGAGGTGACGACCTTTCCGCTCTTATCATGGACAATTGCATGACAGACATAGGAGCCGTCCGGCCTTATCGATGTATCCGTTGTATACTCGAAATAACCTGAGGACGAATACGTGGTCGAGAAATTCGTACCGAAGACGAACAGCTCCACCTTCTCTATGCCAACGCTATCAGATGCCGAGATCTTGAAGGTATAGGCACCATCGGTAAATTCTCCAGACACCGGTGCATTGACGGAACAGACCGGAAGGTGATTATCAACTATAAGGTCCAGGGCCTGTATTGTAAAATGCCCCGCCTGATCTCGTGCCTGAATTCGGACATTATGCTTTCCGTCAAAGACCGTATTGGTATCCCAGGACTGGTTGACCGGGACCCATTCGCCTCCGTCGATGGAATATCTGACATCCCTGATGAAGGGGTCCGTGACGGTGACGTTGAAGACCACGATATTCGAAACATAATTACCTGTCTGCAGTCCCTTCAAAGTGATCTGAGGTGCTTCGTTGTCGACATTGAAATCCACCTTCGAACTCGTGGTTAGCTTGCCGGAGAGGTCCTTTGAGGTGGCCGTGATGTTGTAGCTCCTGTCCAGAATTGTCATGGTATTGAAGGAATACTCGTAGTATCCTGTCTGCCTGTTAAGAGAGGTCTGATACTCGCCGCCGAAAACGTTGATGACCACCAGGTCTATTCCCACAATGTCCATGGTTGATACTTTGAACGTGTAAACACTCTCAAGGAACGCCCCCTCGAACGGTGCGATGACATTACAGGTTGGATTCGTATTATCTACAATGAAGTCCACGACCTTTTCGGTCCTGTGAGAAGAATTATCAAAGGCCCTGACCGAGAGTGTGTGGTCGCCGTCGGTCAGGAGGCTGGTATTGAGAACGACGTTCCAGTTGGGTTCGTTACCTGACAGGGATTGCCATCCTGTGGAGTCGACCATGTATTCGACCCTGTCGAGGAACGTATCACTTGAAGTGACCTGGACGTTATACTGTCCCCCTATTATCTCCTCATCCATCGGCCTCACGATATTCATCGATGGGTCGTTGTTGTCTATCTGGAAAACGATGGTGGAGCTCGTCTGAGAGAGATTCACATTGTCGTATGCGGTCGCCTTGACCTGGTAGGTCCCATCCGGTTTGGTCGAGGTGATAAGGGTGTACTCATACGAGGAGGTTATCGGATTGTAGGGGAGGGTTATATTCTCCCCGAAGATCGATATATCGACCTTCTTTACACCTACAAGGTCCGTGGCAACCACCCTGAATATGTAGGTCCCTTCTATGTACTGACCATTTATCGGGGAATTGATATTGCATGTCGGTCTAGTGTTGTCCACGAATATGGTTATGATCGTCAATCCGGTTAGACCGGCCGAATCCTTTGCCTCGACGGTAAATGAATGCTGACCATCCGTGATCCGCGAGGTGTCGTAAGTTCCTGTCCAGGTGTTCACGCTTCGGGTCAGCGGGATCCAGGCATTCTCATCCACCCTGAACCTGCAGGAAACCACGATCGAGGTGGTGTTCACGGATATGGGCATCGAAGTACCAGTGACGTAAGACCGGTCTAAAGGTGTGTTGATTATCGGATTGGGTGCGGAATTGGACAGAGTGAAGTTGTAAGGTCCTGATATCGTCAGGCCACCGCTGTGGTCCTCAGCAGTGATGTTGAACCAGCAGACCCCGTCCGGGTAGTTGTAGGTGTTCACGACCCTCTCCCAGGCAAGCGTTCCCGAATTATAGTACATGTTAAGCGTACCGGTATTCTGCATCTTTCCTCCGAACGTTATCCTGACAGCTTTTGTTTCGGTCGGGTTGCTGGCCTTGACCTTGAAAGTGTACACTCCCGATACTATCTCGTCAACGCTAGGTGACACAACCTCGATCTGGATCGGTTCCTTCACCCGCAAGGTTACATTTGAATACCTTGTCAGGGAACCGCCCGCCCCGCTGATAGTGATGTTGTACAAACCTATCGGTGCCGACGATCTGCTGGAGACCGCCAGGTACGCCACATGATCTGTGCTGTTTATATGAGCTGGAGTGAAGCTCAGGTTGAAAAATGAGGCGCTACGATCGATGCTTGCATAGAGGTTGACGTTGCTTGAGAAGTTGTTTATTGTCTCCATGGATATCATATAACTTGCCAGTGTACCCGGGGATATGACCTTGATATCCGGTGTCGAGGTCATGAAGAAATCCGGATAGGTCGATACTTTAAGTATTGCCTGTGTGGACCTTGTATGGCCGTTGTAACCCGTATCGTTTCCGTAGACTGCCAGGTAATATGTTCCCGCTGACATCGAACCTGTGGTTGAAACGTTCAGGTAAGCTGTTTTATGTCCCACCCCCCCCACATTGATGGATGCCATATTAAGGATGGCGGATGCACCTGCAGGGGTGCTGATATTGACACCTGCCGAATTCTGCCACTTGTAGGTAAGGTCGATATCCTTTGTGACCCCCAGCGAGCTCACGTCTATCTCATACGTGGCGCTCATCCCGGGGCCAATAAGTTTTGATGATGGGCTCATCGTAATTCCAAAATTGGAGGTGATAACGAGGGTGTAATTGTCCGCGCTGGAAGAACCCTGATTCTCGTCGATGACGCAGAGTCCGTAATTCCCGGATAGTTCCGGTTGGTAGTTGAAGTTCAAGGAGCCTCCTGCGCTGGCAGAGTCAGATACAAGAGCATCCTCCGAACTCCCTGAACCCTTCAACAGATACATGGAAAGCTGCTCTCCGCCGGGAACGGAGTAAATGCTGAAATCATAGGTCCCACCCGCATCCAGGTTAACACTGTACGTATTGACCAATGGCAGGTCCCCCCTTAAAGTGCCGGAATATGTACCTGTCCCGTGGTTTTCGAACATAGAGTATCTCCTCTCTCCGATCTCCAGGTAACCATCCGCGTCGGGATCGGAGCCGTAGAGATCGGCTGCTACGGTATGGTAATCCGATTCTATCCTGATGCCGTCGGTCCAATCCTGCCCGGTGAACTTGATGATCTTAGCATATTTGAAGGCTCCAGTGTATGTGCTGCCGTCTATGACAACGAAGTCTATCACATCACTGCCCTTGGTAGAGTACCCTATTCTCTGGGTCATCTCGTAATCATTGTAAACGAACAGATCGAAGTCCTCGCCCACCGCTCTATTGTCGATCGCTACTGCGGTATAATGGTTGGTCTTGCTCGGGACCTTGAACTGGAGTTCATCCGGAATTTCAGCCCACCACCATCCCTGAGTATAGATCCTTGCAGGCTGATCGTTCTTCAATGTCCCGCCCGGTTTGATATCCGCGTTCACACCTTCTGGAAGGTAATAGAAAACCGAACCAACAAGAAGGACCGATACCAATAGCATCAACATTTTCCTTTTTTTCGAAAATTCACCTTTTCTATGATCAAGTGTATACCACATGCGTCCACCCCCATAGGAGAGAGTTATTTTCCCCGAACACTGCATGTAACAATGATAACCTAAATAAGGGTTACACAAAGAGAGAAGGTAAGCCCTCTATAGTTTATACTATAATGATAGCAGCCCACCCTGTATCTCATTACCAGGGAGGGTTAAGGGCGGTCCGGGAACGGACCGCCCGGGATAGTCGAACCTCCTCAGTTGTCCTCGACCTCGTCATCCCAGTTCTCTATGGAGTCGTTCTTTTTCGTCCCACCCAACGGTTCCCCTCTTCTTGGTCTCTCGGGGGCAGCATTTTCGATCTGTTCGGGTGCTTCTTCTTCTTTCTTCGGCCTCCCCTCGCCCTTCGCCCATCTGGTAAGGATACCGAGGTAGGAGAGTATGCCTATGGCTATTACCAGTATTATGAACAGTATGAACCATAGCATCGGAAGCGATTCCTTGAACCATTCGCAGAAAGTTGTCCTGTCCTTTTTCTCCTTGATATTTATCAGACCTGATCTGTAGGCTTCGTTACCAAGCTTATCAGCTGTTCTTATCTGGAAGACATGGGCTCCTCCTTCTGTCCCGGAAGTCGGCCATATCAGGATATATATGTCCGGGTTCGACTCGTTGGAATCGGGTGTCATCTCCCTCCAGCCGGAGGAGTCGATGTTGATCATCACAACGCTGATACCCGAAGGGTCTATCACCGTTGCCTTGAACACCACAGAGGTGCCTTCCCTCACATTTCCGATCCTCACCTCGTCATCGCCCTCGAGCCAGTAGAAATCTAGGGATATCTGCGGACCGCTGTTGTCCACCCTGATAGCGTAGGTGGACCCGTCGTGGTTCCCCGCATTGTCATATGCAGTGACATCTATCGAATGGTCACCGTCGCCGAGGATCCTGGTATCCAGAAGATATTCGTAATACAGGCCACCCTCTCCTCTGAACACCTCGAAATGTGCTGCCCCGTCTATCGACAGCAGGACCTGCCTGAGCCCGATCGAATCATAGGCATAGAACCTCAGGGTTTGAATGCCTGCGAGTACTTCGCCAGGTGTGATGGTGGCCTGCGATATCACCGGTGCAGTGTTATCCACCATGACGTTGACGTTGAATACAGTGTAGTGTCCTGCCTGGTCCTCGGTCCTGATGCTGATAGTGTGCGGTCCGTCCCTTACCGATGTGGAATTCCAGGGTGTAGTGACATCAAACCAGGTTGTTCCATCAATGGCATACCTGACGATCCCCGGGAACTCATCGATGGTCATTGCCCTGATGACGAATATGCCGCTTATAAGCTGGTCCTTTACTGGAGTTTCTACGGTGAGGTCAGGGGCAGCGTTATCCACCCTGAAATGCAGGTTATTCGTGGTGATGCCTCTACCAGCCACATCGATGGCGGTCGAATTTATGTTGTAAACACCATCATCAAGGGTCCTGGTGTCCAGAATGTACTCGTAATACCCCGTCTGTGTATTGTATGACATGGTCTTGGTAAGGGTCCCGACCCTCATGATGACACGGGTTATACCGACCTCATCGAAGGCTGCGACCCGGAAGGTATAGGTGTCTTCAACGAACTCGTTCTCCGTCGGGCTTGCTATGGAGATGTCCGGTGCGTTGTTGTCCACATAGACATAGAGTGTCTCGAGAGTGAAATGTCCCGCCTGGTCAGTGGCCTTGATTGTGACTTCGTGGAGACCGTCGGGAACGAGGTTCGTATTCCACTCGATGGAAACCGGTTGCCATGATGCCCCGTCGATATTGTATTCGGTCCCTTTCTTGAAAACGTCGCCGTTCTCGACATCGAAGAAGAACAGACCGGATAGGACCTCCCCTTCCTGCGGTGAGTTGATATTTATCACGGGAGGCCTGTTATCGACCTTGAAGGTCACTGGCCCGTGGGTGAACGACTTTCCGGTGAGGTCATATGCAGTGGCTGTGACGTTCCTCACTCCGTCCTCTCCGGCCCCCCAGGTGATGGTGTTCGAGGTGTATTCGTAGTAACCCGTGTTCGAATTGTAAGGGACCCGCGCCTCGATGTTGTACAGCTTGATGGTGACATAGTCCACCTTCACCAGGTCGAATGCGGTCACCTTGATAGTGATCATGCCCTCGACGAACTCGCCCTCTACTGGTGAGTTGATCGTGCACATTGGTGCCAAGTTGTCTATGAGCAGGTCAAATATCAAGGTGGAGGCCTTGTCCGACCGGTCCACAGCCCTTATCTTGATCGTGTGGGGGCCGTCATTGTACCTGGAGGTGTTGAGATAGGTGTTGATATCGACCCATCCCGTGGAATCCACCTCGTACTCCACCCTGGCCAGGAAGGTATCCTGGGCTGAGACATTGAACATGATGGGTCCCTCGAGTATATCACCGTTCACCAGCTCGTTGACAGTGAGGACAGGATAGTGGTTGTCCAGGTTGAATATGAGAGGTCCGAGGGATATCTCCTTCCCCGAGAGGTCCCATACAGTAGCGTTCATGGTGTAGGTTCCGTCCGGGAGCAACCGCGTGTCGGTCCTGTACTCGTAAAAGCCAGATCCGCTATTGTAGTTCATGTCGAGAACCTCTCCGAACACCTCTATCTTGACGATCTGAACCCCGACCACATCGGAAGCGACAACCCTGAATAGAGCAATACCGTCAAGGAACTGGCCCAATACAGGGTCAGCAATGGCACCGTAGGGGTCCGTATTGTCTATGATGACATCGGAAGAGGTCTGTGTGACATGGCCGGCCTTATCGAAAGCCCTGAAGAAAATGAGGTGGTCACCATCACCGTAGAGTGTTGTGTTCAGTGTAGTGTTGATGGGGACCCATCCGGAACCGTCGATGTCGTATTCGACCCTGTCGAGGAAAACATCCGTTGCGTTGACCTTCAGATCCATACTTCCAAAGATGAAATCCCCATCCAGAGGGTAGTGGATCCTGAGTACCGGAGCGTTGTTATCGACCCTGAAGGAGATGTTCATGGAGGAAGTGACCTTTCCGCTAAGATCGTAGGCATGAGCCGCCACTATGTATGTTCCATCCGCCACGGTTAAAGTATTGATCTGGTACTCATAATAGGCGGTCTGCCTGTTGAATGTGGTCTGGACCGTGTCCGAGAAGATCTCGAGGTCCACCTTATCTATACCCACCGTATCCGATGCGGATACCTTGAACGTGTAGACCCCCGAAAGGAATTGGTCTGTGAAAGGTGAGACCATATTGCAGGTCGGTTTCGTGTTGTCAACGATGAAATCAATGGACTGTTCGGTGACATGGGACATGTTATCCTCGGATCTTGCAGTAAGAATATGTTGCCCATCCGTCAATGTGCTCGTATCAATGACCATATTCCAATCTGGCTCTACGCCGTTCAGGCTCTGCCACCCTCTGGAATCTATCCTGAACTTCACCGAATTAAGGAATAGATCGGAGGAGGTGACGGTCAATGTGTAATTACACCCGATGATCTCCTCATCTATAGGTTTCACTATGTTGAGGGATGGGTCGTTGTTATCGATCATGAAGGATATCAGATCGCTCTTCCTGGCATGATTGACATTATCGTAAGCGACCGCGTAAGTGGTGTAGACGCCGTCTGGTTTGGTAGAGGTGGTCACGGTGTATTCGTACGAAGAGGTTATGGGATTGTAGGGAAGCGTCACGTTGGTTCCGAAGATATTGATATCAACATGATTGATCCCAACCGTGTCCGTGGCCACGATCCGGAAGGTGTATGCCCCCTCGATATACTGACCGTCGATTGGTGAGTTAATATTCGCGGTCGGTTGAGTGTTGTCTACGAAGATCGAGATCGTCGATTCACCGGATAGACCGGAGGTATCCTTTGCCTCTATTGTAAGGGTATGCAGACCGTCAGTGATCTGGGTGGTGTCATATGTCCCGGTCCATGTATTCACGTTACGGAGCAAGGGCGTCCAGGCGTTCTGGTCCACCTTGAACCTGCAGGATATCACGTAGGAAGTCGTGTTCACCGATATCGGCAGGGCGCTTCCGGTGACATAAGAGCGGTCGAGAGGCGTGTTGATTATCGGGTTGGGGGCCGAGTTCGATAGCGTGAAGTTATGTGGACCGGATAGGGTGGTACCTGAAGTGTAGTCCTCAGCAGTAATGTTGAACCAGCAGAACCCGTCCTGGAAAGTGTATGTGTTCACGGTCCGCTCCCAGAACTGGGTGGCCGAGTTGTAATACATGTTCAGGGTCCCGGCATTTGCCATTTGTCCTCCGAAGGTGATCCTGACAGACCTTGTATCCACGGGTGTACTCGCAGAGACCTTGAATGAATACAAACCCGAGATAAGTTCGTCCTCCAGAGGAGTGATGATATCAATGGAGATGGGTTCCTTGATCCTGAGGGTAACATTGGCATACCTTGTCAGGGACCCACCTGAGCCCATTACCGATATGTTGTACAGACCTATGGGCGTGTTGATATTTGTCGTCACGGTCAGGTTCGAGCGTGGACCTTTATTATTGATCGGCGACGGAGCGAACTTGAAAGCAAAGTACGAGCTTCCGTGGTCCACTGTGGCCGTAAGGTTGACGTTGTTGCCGAAGTTGTTGATAGTGTCCATTGAGATCAGATACCTTGCATTGGACCCTGGCGAGATCGCCCTTATATCTGGGGTGGCGGAAAGGAAATAGTCGGGATTCGTGGAGACCCGCAGAGTAACCTGGGCACTCCTTGAGTTCCCGTTGTAGCCGGTATCGTTGCCATATATTGCCAGATAATATGTGCCCGGGCTCATGGAGGCAGTTGTGGTCACGTTAAGGTAAACGATCTTTGAGCCGACACCACCGGTGTTTATCCTGGCGGAGCTCAAGGTTGCGACCGCACCGGCCGGGGTGGGAACGGGTGTACCGATGGAATTCAACCATCTGTAGTTGAGGTTGATGTCCTTGGTGATCCCCAGGGACCCGATATCTATCTTGTAGGAGGCGTTCATGCCTGGTGCGATCAACCTGGATGCTGGCTCAGCGCTCATGGTGAGGTCTGAGCTAATGAGCAGTGTATAGTCATCGGTGCTTGTATAGTCCTGGTCCTCGTCTATCACCGCGAGCCCGTAATATCCGGATAATTCCGGTCGGAATGTGAGATCAAGGGAGTCACCGTTCGCGGACCCATGATCCGTTACCAGAGCGTCGTCAGGTCCGCCCGATCCCTTGAAAAGATACATTGACAGGGTCTCAACCCCGGGGACCGAATACAGGTCGAACTCGTAATATCCTCCAGCATCGAGATATACGGTATACATGTTGACCAGCGGTTCGTCCCCCCTGAGGGTTCCCGAGTAGGTCCCTGTTCCGTGATATTCGAACATGGAATATCTCCTCTCACCGATCTCCAGGTAACCGTCCGCGTCGGGATCGGAGCCGTACAGGTCGGCAGCCACGGTATGGTAGTCCGATTCTATCCTTATTCCAGAAGTCCAATCCTGTCCCGTGAACTTGATCACCTTCGCATACTTGTATGCTCCAGTATATGTATGGCCGTCTATCACGACGAAATCGATAATATCGCTTCCCTTGGTCGAGGAAGCGATCCTCTGGGCCATATCATAGTCATTGTAAGCGAAAAGGTCGAAATCTTCACCCGTCTGTCTGTTCATCACCGCTATTGCGGTATAATGGTTGGTCTTTGTCGGGACCTTGAACTGCAGCTCATCGGGGACTTCGTTCCACCACCATCCGGTCGTGTATACCCTCGCAGGCAGGTCGTTGAGAAGCGTTCCACCGGGCTTGATCTCGGCATTGACCTCGTTGGGGACCATGATCACTGCGGCTGCCAGGAGAGACAGCAGAACGAATACCACGGTTACCCTGCTTCCATTACTACCAGAAATAATATTCCACATTATATTTACCTCCTTTCATATCATGGGATGTCCTGTTCTTAGATTGTTATCTGCTAAGGATGCAAAAAGATATAAGGATTTATGGTACAAATATCTAGCCACGGGATATCCCCGGATAATTATATATGTTCTTTTCAGACCCGGACCTGATGCTGTTCCCTGAAGCGTAAAAGTTCCGTCTCCTCCTCGTCCAGGTCCTCCACTCCATCACCTGTCAATTTGAAGAGAACTGCCTCTCCCGTAGGCATCGATCTGTGCTTTGTCACCGTGGCCTTCCGGTATCCGCCCTCCCCGAGCTTCTCCAGCTTCATGATCACCTTGCAGTTGTGTGCAAGAGAGTGACCCCCGATGGGGCGGATGTCACCGGGTCCCATGTTCTGATAGACCTGGGTGGTGATAATGACGGGGATATCCTGTTTTCTCGAGATGCCCATGAGCTCGAGGATCACATTGCCGATGTCCCTGCGGTTCTCCTCGTCCTTATTGGAACCCAGGTTCATTCTGTAGAAGACCGTTGCGGAATCCAGTACCACCAGTCCGATATGAAGGTCCCTGCTGGCCAGTTTGACGGTGTTCAGTACAGCATCATGCAACTGGGATGAGCTCATTGGCTGGAAGAACAGTATCTCCCGGCTGAGGTCCCGGTAATACTCATCTCCGCCGCAGATCTGCATGAACCTCTCCATTGAGACGCCTTCGGTATCTATGTAGATGACCTTCTGTCCGGCCTTGACCACGTTCCTGGTCACCTGCAGGCAGACGTTGGTCTTTCCTGAACCCCCCTCGCCGTAAAGCTGGGTTATGGCCGAGCTCTCCATGCCGCCTCCCAGTATGCGGTCAATGGAGCCGCATCCTATCGGAACCCTCGTCACGAACCCCCCCCCTTGAGCACTTCCCTGACCACTTCATGGGTCCTCCACGCTCTCTGCCAGTCCAGGTATACGAATCCGTGCATTCTCGAAAGTGCTTCCAGTTTTGGCTCCCATACCTTGGTAATGAGGATGCCGAGGGCGTCCTTTCGGTGCTCCAGGACCCGAAGGAAGGACTCCTGGTCATCCTCTTCCTCCATGACCTTGATGAAAAGTGCCGGACCGGACATTCCAACGAAGAAAAGCTGATTGACATCCGGCCTGGAGAATACGTTGTCCCTCCTGTATCCGAGAGAACCCAGGTTCTTGGATAGTTCCCTTAGCATGACCCTTGGGTCCTCCATCAACGTCTGTCGGGCATTGATATCCGATCCCTGTCCCTGACCAATTCGCTCCTTATCTCCGCTGCCTGTCACCCCATCCAGGGACCGGGCTCCCTGGAGGACAGTGCTCCTTGCCATCCCCTTTTGGGCCGGGTCCCTGGCTATGGAAGGTCCTTCCCTGAATTCCAGCATTGCACCTTCCGCGAGCTTCTCGAAAGCTGTCCTGGACAACTTGCGGTAGCCGTCGTCGAAGATAAGATAGATGACATCCCCCTCGGAGGGGAGAGAGATCTTTAAAAGGTCCAGGCCGATAGAGCTGTCCGACCTGCTAACGGACCCCTCGATCTTGATCGCTATGCGGTAGAGTTCGAGCATGTCGTTCTCTGTTGTGAAGACAAGTGGAGGCATCCTCTCTTTGAGCTTTTCCCTGAGCTCCTGGAAGAGTTTGTCATCATCGGTCTTCCTCATCTCCATCTTGGGCCCTATAATGGAACCAGGTGAGACCTCGAACTCCCTATCCGATACCATCAGGACCTTCTCCACACCTGCTGTGGACCCCACTTCCAGGAATTCGGACAGGTATTCCAGGGACCGAAGAAGATCGATGTTCTCCCCGGGAACCCTGAATGCAAGGAACCGAACACCTCCCTCAGATGTGATCGTGTACGAATAGTCCTCCATCTTTGCCCTCAGCCGGAATACCACATCATCCGGGGGAAAGACATCCGATGATAGCTCTGTCATGGATACTCAGACCTGTTTTTCCCGATTTGCCGGGTCGTAGAAATAGTTATCGAAGGCAGTTGCGCATTTGGGCGTGCGGACCAAAGAGATGTGTCATCAGTAAACGTTGGATGAAATTGTTAGATATTCACTTGCCTTGCATGGCTTCCTATCATTCGACATTGACATGGGAAGAGGATTTCCACAAAGTTGCATTTGGATAAACGTTAAAATGAAGTTGTCTCTACATGATGAGCATGGACCTCTCGGACCCAGCTGTCTCCTACGAGGCTTCCTTCAGGGAAGCCATCCGGGAAGCATACGTAAAGCTTAGCATCAGGAGCCCCCCGGTGATCGAGAGGCCCAGATCGGGTCAGGCTGACCTGTGCCTGGTGACCTTCTCGGTTGCAAGAGAGGCCGGACTTGCTCCCGAAGAGATAGCGAAGAAGGTCATGTCCATCATGGGAAGCGACCCCAGATGGACCCTGGAAGCTTCCGGAGGTTACCTCAATTGTCTTTTCGATCCGAAAAGGTTCCTGAAGGAGACAGGGGACCTCCTGTGGCGGAACAGGGAGCATCCGTGTCAGAGGGACCCCACCGGAACGAAGGTCATAGTGGAGCACACCTCGGCCAACCCGAACGGTCCTTTCCACGTGGGAAGGGCAAGGAACCCGATCATCGGCGACACTCTCGTAAGACTGCTCAGGCTTTACGGTCATGACGTCGAAGCCCAGTACTGGGTGAACGACATGGGAAAGCAGGTGATGATACTTGCCTGGGGCATCCGTAACATCCCTGCCGACGAGCTGGGGGAGGTCGCCAGGGACAAGCCGGACCATCGGCTCGTAAGGTATTATCAGGGGGCTAATGCGAGGATGGAGGCCGATTTGGAGGTGGAAAATGAGATCAACGAACTCCTTCTCAATTACGAGGATGCCGTCAGTGATGGTGAATGGGAGAAGGTGATCTCCAGGAAGGGCAGGCCAGAGATAACCGCTTCTGGCATCAAGGAAGCTATACAAGGGGTCCTTTCCGGGATGACTAGTTCCTTGAGCATGCTCGGTGTGCACATCGACACGTTCATCTACGAATCCCAGGTCGTGGAGGACCACTCGCTCCAGAGCGTCATCGAAGGGCTGAGGAGAAGCCCACTCTCTCGCGAGGAGGACGGCGCTCTGTTCCTGGACCTTTCCGACAAGATAAAGGGAGGGGATGATGACAGGTTCAGAAGGAGGTTCGTGTACACGAGGTCGGACGGTTCCGCGCTCTACACCACCAGGGACCTTGCATACCACTCCTGGAAGCTCTCCAGATGCGATCAGGCGATAAACGTGCTCGGAGAGGACCACCGGTATCAGTCCCAGATGCTTTCCCTTGCCCTTGCAGAGCTCGGGTCCAGTATGATCCCCGAGGTGGTGTTCTATGCTTTCGTTTCCCTTCCCGAAGGGAAGATGTCCACACGGAGGAACCGTGTGGTCTTCCTTGATGATCTTCTTGAAGAAGCGGTGGAGCGTGCCCGCGAGGAGGTCCTAAAACGCAGGGACGACCTCGCCGAAGATGAGCTTCGAAGGATATCGGAGATCGTAGGGATAGGAGCGCTTCGTTTCAATGTGATCAAGGTCCAGCCGGAGAAGAGGATGGTCTTCAAGTGGGAGGATGCGCTCAATTTCGAAGGTGCCTCCGCTCCCTTCGTCCAGTACTCCCATGCTCGTGCATGTTCCATCCTGAAGAACCGCGGCAGCGGTTTTAACGGACCTCCCGATTGGTCATTGCTGGTGGAACCGTCGGAGATATCCCTGCTCCGCAGCCTGGCAAGGTTCCCGCAGGTCATCGGGGAGGCCGCATCAAAGAGGAAAATGCACCTTGTTCCGCTCTATCTGGTCGAGATGGCCTCCTCCTTCAATGATTTTTACAGGGACTGTCCTGTCCTGAGCGAAAGAGATGAGGGCAGGAGAGATGCAAGGCTTGCACTGGTCGTCCTTTCCAGGAACATACTCCGAACAGGCCTCGATGCCCTCGGCATCATTGCACCCGACCAGATGTGAGCCCGGAATTGGTTTTATATACGTCCCCCCCCATGAAGGCCTCTGAGGTGCCCGTCATGATCGATGAACTTGATTACGAATCCCTTCTGGAGAGAGCCCACGAGACGATGCCTGACGGAGGAGGAGCATCCGACGAGCGCTGGGGCGTCCCGGAGCTTGAGGTCATGTACGAGGGGAGGACCACTGTCTGGAAGAACTTCCAGGACACGGTCGATGCCGTCAGGAGGGACCCGGAACACCTTCTCGGGCACATATTGAAGGTACTCGGGTCAGCTGGCTCCAGGGATGGAAGGCGTGTGATATTGAAATCCGTCATTCCGACCGAGAAGCTGAGGGATAAGATCGAGGAGTATGTCTCCACCTATGTCATCTGCGCGGAATGCGGAAAACCGGACACCCATCTCGTCAAGGAAGGGCGCACTCAGGTCGTCGAATGCATGGCCTGCGGTGCGAAGAGACCCGTCAAGGTGAAGAAGGGTCAGACCGCCAAGGAGCAGAAGAAGATGGTTCTCCCCGGGGATGAGATCGAGGTATTGATCCAGGATGTTGGACGTATGGGTGACGGTCTTGCCAAGGTGGACAAGTACGTCATCTACGTCCCGGGTGTGGCCAAGGGTGCAAGGGTCAAGATAAGGGTGGAGAAGGTCTCCGGGACCACGGTCGTCGGGCGTGCTATCCAGAACTGAAGATAGCTTATTCTGGTCAGTTCATTTTGTTTACTATCCATTTATAAAAAAAAAGGGCGCCCGGAGGCGCCCTGTGATGTCACGTTCTTTTTACTGCAGAGGTGACTTGCAGTTGGGGCAGAGGAACCATGTCGGATCAACTGGGCTTCCGCAGCTCGGGCAGGCATTGCCTACAGGCTCCGCCGCTGCCGGGTCCGTCATGGGGGCGATCTCGGGCTGAGCCGTAGGTCCCTCGATGTCTGCCGGGGGGAGGTTCTCCGGAGGCATCTGATCCCCTCCGGCAGGAGGCAGTTCGGGAGAGGTCTGGGGCGGAAGTTCTCCCGCATATCCCGGCGGAAGTCCCTGCTGGCCGTATCCCGCAAGGGCCTGCTGGTCGTAGTAACCGGGATAGGTCTGTGCGGCCGGTGCCGGTTTCTTCCGAAGCAGCAGGAAGACGAACAGCAGGATCACGATGATGATCACGACTATGATGATCGCCACGATGATGTACAACATCGTGTTGTCGTTAGCCGGTTGAACATCATCGTCGGGGGTGAGAATATCGTCGTCGTCATCAATGACAACTGCTGGTGCCACTTCGATCCTCTGGGATATCTTCTCGGTGGAGAACTGCCCATCCTCCACCCACATCTGGACCGTCTTGAACCCCCTCGTCGCATAGGTGTGGTTCACGTTGATGCCTTCTCCGGTAGATCCGTCGCCGAAGTCCCACTTGTAGGTCAGCTTGTCACCGTCAGGGTCGGTCACGGGGTCCACATAGAAATTGACGGGTGCCTTCTCTTCTGGAGCACTGGGGCTGAACTTGATGGTGGATGGTTTCTCCGGTTCCTCGTTCTCGTCGTTCAGGACGAGCGTGATCGAGGCGGTCGCCTCTCCGAGTTCCTTGTCGGTGGCCTTGAAGACAATGACGATCTCCTGGCTCTTCACCATGCCTGTGGATGTCTTCCAGATGTTCTGGTCATCCAGATTGAACCAGAAATCACCCGTTGTCGGGGTGATGTCCCAGTCGATACCCTTCGTGGCCTCCAGGTAGGGCAGCTGGTCCTCGATGGAGTCGTAATCCGCGCCGATGGCCTCCACGAAGTTCACGGAGAATGTGATCTGGTCGCCCTTGTCCTCATCGGATGCGATGGGCCTTATGGAGATCTTGGAGAACTGCTTCCAGGTCCTCGGGGTCGTTGTAGGTATCATTATTGTCGGAGGGTCGTTCTCATTGGTGATCTCAACGTAGACCTCGAGCTTGATGTCCCCGTCCTCGCCGTGGTCGTCGATGGTGAAGACCATCTTGTCGTTGCCAGCCCTGACATCGTTGTTCGTCGGGGTGAACGTTACCTCTCCGGTATTGTAGCCGACATCGGGGTCCTCGTCCCAATCGGAGGATGTGGACCTTACGTAACCGAACTCCAGAGGCGTTCTCTCATCCTCCTTGTCAGTATCCTCGGCGATTATGGAGAAGGTGAACTCCTCATCCTCCGTGATGACGACCTCATCTTCGAGATGGATGATGGCTCTTCTCGGGTCCACGTTATCGACCTCGTATTCGTCACCGTCTATCTCGATGTACCTGACCATGGGTGGGTCGTTCACGGCTCTGATAACGATCTGTGTGGACAGGTTGATCCGGGAGTGAAGGTCCTCTGCCTGGAACCGGACGTTGACCTTGCCGTTCTCGTTGTGCTTGGGTGTAACTGCAGCCTGCCAGATGCCGTCATATTCCAATACCTCGATGGTTGCTATGGGTGTATCGTAGCTCTGAGCCCATTCCTTGGAGGTCTCGTTGTAGATATAGAATACCTCGAAGGAGTTCTCCGGGTCCTTGAACATCCCGTCGATACCCTCCAACGCGAAGTAGGTGGTCGGATCGTCCTCCTGCAGCTCATCGAAGGGCTGCCAGTTGGGGTTCTTCTCGACCGGTTCGTCGTCCCATACCGGAATGCCAGCTTCGAAGTTGAAGAGCTCTGACCATTCCGGGTCCCTTATGGATGCTGAAGGTATCTTATCTATCGCTCTCACGTCGACAGTATGCGGGGACGGATCGTCGGTAAGGTCTTCTCCGAGCATTTCCAGCTTGTATTTCTTTCCGTCCGTGTAGTCGTTATCGAACACATCCGTCGGTTTGGTAGCAATGTCAACAGCCTTCTCGTAAGGGGTACCCTTGTCGAGATAGACCCATATCTCGCTCGGTGGGTCGTCATCCTCGTCCTGATAGGTTACCGTCAAGAGGAACTCCGTATCATAGTATCCTCCGGTTGGGTCCTGGGCGAAGTCCGAGGTCAGTTCAACATCGGTGATGATCGGCGGTATGTTCGGTGCAACCTCTCCAACAGAAAGCGCTATCTGATACTCGGACCATACCCAGTGTTCCGGGTAGTAGAAACCAGCGATCTGTCCGCTTTGAATGGCACCATGCACCGGTCTCTCGTTGAGCCCGACCCATATTCCTCTTTCGGCTGCTTCGGTCCAGTTGTTATGAAGCCATACGCTCAGTGTATCCCCGATGTAATTTCCGCCGCTTATAATGACTGACATGATGAAAATGGCACCGGCATAATCGTCATCGGGCGTGTCCCAGATCTCATCTTCCCCGGGTTCCCTCCAGATTATCAGGATCTCCAGCCAGTTGTCCCAGAACTGTGTGGTCGTCGGGTTCGAATAGATGACCCCACCGGTCCTGTTTATCCTCATGGACATGTTCCAGAGCTTCGAAGTGTCGGTCCCCGAAAACTTCCACCAGTCCATGATGTTCTCATTAGAGCTCATGATGATGTTGGATTTTGTGGAACCCAATGGAGAGAATGCCGTTGCGTTCTTCCAGTGGTTCCCGACCGCATCTCTTACGGTATCGGAGTTGAAACCTACGGTGAACTGGTAGTCCGCTGTGAAGCCCGGCCTTGTTGTCGGTGCCTGTGCGGAAATGTAGTAATTGTAGCAGATGCCGATGTATATCCATCCCATTTCGGTAAGCCGGTTTGCGAAACCGTCCGGGTCCTCGGTGGCACTTGTGGAATGTCGCGGGGTCCAGAAATCGAATGTCCAGTTGCTGTCCCATGTCCATCCATCGGTGTCGTCACCGTCGTCATACCACCATTCGGCCCCGCCGATGTCGAGCCTTCCGAACATGTCGTCGCGGGAAAGGACATAGATCTCTATAAGGTCCGCGTAGTCATCGGCGAGAGCGGTACCAGTGGAATCTATCGCAAATTCATACATCTCCCCATCGGAAGCGGAGTATGAATCGAGGGACAGGCTGATGTTCTTCACCGGGCTTCCTCCGGCGATGGTAGCGATATTCGTCAGGGATAGCTTGTACCAGTCGATGTCATCCCTGTTGGCCGCAACGTTGGACCAGGTCAAGGACCCTGAAATATCTTCGCCTGCGGTATTGATGATGGAGCCGTTCGGATAGTCGCTGAAGGACTGCTCCTGCTCCTCGTCGGAAGCCCTCGTTCCCATTGTGTTGAAGCTGCCGCGGTCGAATGCCTTGATATATCCTTCGGGAATATTCACGGGGTCCTGGTCTATCACATCCAGGGCGATATGGTCGCTGCTTGCAGAGAAACCGAAGGGAGCGTCCTCGGGGGACACGAACTCTATATCGCTCATGTCCGAGAGGAACTCGGGTGTTTCGAGCTTCTCGACATTCACCAGATCGGACGTGCTCTCGAGGCTGCTGTTGAAAATAATATCATCAGAGGCCCCGGAGGTGTCCCTGTCCTCTGCTCCCGCCAGGCTTACAGGTATTGCCAGAACGGCTACCAGTATGACCGCAAGGAGCAGGTCCTTCCACTTGCTCATCATGTTTTTTTCCTCCGTATGGTCTTACGAACTTGAAAGGGGATGGCTACGAAGCAGGGCTGCGGTCGCTGCTTCTTATCCCTTGAGCAGGAGATCTGCCTCCCTCGTTTATAATCTTTAAAGGCCCCGGGGTCATTATTTGCGTCAAATACGGTCATCTAGATACTTTATTAAGGAAGAGTTCCGATCGTCCTGTATCATGACGAGGCTGACCTTCCTTGGTACGGGAGGGGGCAGGTTCGTAACCTTGACGCAGGAAAGGTCCACAGGAGGAATATATCTAGAGGACGGCCACAGGGTACATATAGATCCGGGTCCGGGAGCGCTCCATGCCCTTAAAAGGAACAGGATCGATCCCACCATGACAGGCGGGATAATGATATCCCACTGTCACCCTGACCACTATGCCAATGCCGAGATCCTCATGGAAGGTATCAGCGGTGGCAGGGGTGACCAAAGGGGATTCCTCATCGCCGCATACTCCGTGACCACCGGAAGGGACAAGGTAGGACCGGCCATATCGCGTTACCATCAGGAAAAGATGAGGACCGTTCTGACCGTTGCCCCCGGAGATGAGTTCAGGATGGGGAAATTGAAGGGGACCGCCACTGTAGCCTTCCACAGTGATCCGGATTCAGTGGGTTTCAGGTTCGAAACGGGGGACGGGATCGTCTCCTATGTCTCGGACACTGCGATGGATCAAGGACTCATAGCCCCCCACAAGGGGGCGCGGGTGCTCATCGTCTCCTCGACGAGACCTCTCGGGGCCCCCATCCCTTTTCACCTCTCGACCGATGATGTGGCGGTACTGGCGGAGAGTATCAGGCCCGAGGTCGTCTTCCTCACACACATGGGGAAGAAGTTCATCAAGGAGGGGCCCCGCAAGCAGGCCAGATGGGTCGAGGAGAGGTCAGGGGTCAGGACCGTGGCCGCAGAGGACGATATGAGGGTGCTGATCAGGGGAAGCATTGAGGTCATATCAAGGAGACGGAACCGCAGGTTCAAGGTCAGACCTTTCAATTCCCTCGATAATGAGGAAAAGACTTCCGATGAAGAGCCAGATGGTTGAAGAGGGTGATAAGGTCCATTTCAATTCCTTTCAATACCTCTCTTTGCCGAAAACTATATTGAAGAGTGATGATTACATGGTCCCATGTCGATCTCGAATGATGATAGATTGGCCGATGAGATGAGGTCACAGCTGACCTTCCTCTTCGGGATAAAGGAAGATCTGAAGGACCTTGATGACAGGATCAGGGCCATCTCGCTCTTCCTGGCAAGGAGTGAGCTAATAGGCAGGCATCGCAATATCATGAACTGGGAGGTCCTGGACCGACCCGATGAAACGACCATCATGGGGTCCGTCGATGGCGGTGAAAAGGTTATAGCCAGGATCAGGACCATGAGTCTGCATGGCAAGAGCAGCTTCGGTGGGCGGCAGCACGAGGCGATGAAGAAGAACCTGGAGAGGATCGCAGATGAGAAGGCCGACTCGCGCTATTTCTTTCTGCTCGACCCATGGACCGTGAAGGTTGTGCAGGAGACCTTCGGTTCCGAAGGTGTGACGATACTACCTTTACTCAAGGATGACATGGCATCCGTGGTCAGACCGGCGGCCCGGACCGTTGACGATAACGGTACACCGGTCATTGAAACCATCAGCCAGATGGTCGAAGAGGTGATCACCAGGGAGGAGTTCCCCGAGGAGAGGACCATCGTGTCTCCGATCTCCCGTACCTCCATCAGGCAGGGTTTCCTCTACATACCCAAGGAGAAAGGACATCTGCTCCAGGAGGGTCCTGTCACCATCTGGATACGAAAGGATGCATCCCTGGAGACGAAATGCATGATCTCCCAGACCGGTGGTGTGAGACTTGGGGGCGGGTTGACGAAATGGTTCAGGTCCATCGATCTGCATTCAGATGACGAGCTCTTGATGGGTTCGCAGGATAACGGGTCCCTTCTTGTATTGATGATAAGACGCTCCCAGAACCACCGCGGTCAATCCCCCGTGATAGAAACGATGAAATGGGAGTGAGTTCAATACTGCATCCCGGGAGAAGGTCATTGGTCCCAGGAGTACTACCGAATGGAGCATCTCACGAAAGAAGGCAGAACGACCCTTGAAAGGCTCGAGAAAAGCCTGCTGGACCTCAGGGAAGATCCGGACCTGCAGATCAGCTCATCAGGGGAGAAGGATGTCATAGACATAGTCTTCGCCGGCGGTGGAGCGAAGGGCGTCGCCCATCTGGGGGCGATCTGGGCCTTCGACAAGCTGGGAATAAGGTTCAAGAGGCTTGCGGGCACTTCCGCGGGAGCGCTGACCGCGTCCATAGTCGCGGCTGGATTCGACTGCGATCAACTTGTCGACGAGCTTTTCAACATGAACTTCATGAAACTGCGCGACGGTTTCTGGGACCAGAGGCTTCCCAAACTGGCCAGGATAGCAGCCGTTTCGACCTCGTACGGCATGTACGAGGGTGAAAAGCTCCAATCGTGGATAGAGCAGCTTCTGGCAAAGAAGAACGCCAACACCTTCGGCAGGCTCCCGATGGAGGGTGTCGGGATGCTGGCACCTCTCGATAAGAAGGACGGCCCGAGGCTCTCGATCATGGCCTCGGATGTCAGCCATTCATGCGAATTGTTGATGCCTCGAGACCTGGTACTGGACCGATACGGCAACATCCGCCCCTCTTCCTTTCCCATTTCGGCAGCGGTCAGGATGTCCGTCTCCGTGCCGTTCTTCTTCACACCTTACAAGGTCTCGAAATCACTGATCGTCGATGGTGCGTTCGCAACCAACCTTCCTCTGGAGGTGTTCGACGTTGACGATCCGACCAGGGTCAGATGGCCCACTCTGGGTATAAAACTGGGTTCCACAATTCCCGGGAAGAACTCTACCCAGGACCTTTTCCATTTCGGACTTGCCGTGTTCGACACCATGAGGTACGGTCAGAGCAAGATGACCTATCAGAACTATCCGACGAGGATGTGCAGGCTGGTAGAGGTGAACACCGGAGAAATAAGGACACTGGATTTCGGCATCACCAAAGAGCAGAAGGAGCAACTGTTCTTGAATGGTGCACGCTCGGTCCTATACACCCTCAGAGGAGACGATGGCAGAGGTATCCGGACCGTATGGAACTTTAAAAAATACATCAAGCTTCGGACGAGATGGAGCTTTCCGGACCTGGATGAGCCCTATATATAGATGGGCGGTCTCGGGGGTTCAGGGATCGAAGGAGGGGCCGGGGGTTTCGGCATATCCACGGAGGTTCTGGTCATGGGAGCCGGTCTTTGCTGTGCCTCGGGAGTGTTTGGCCGGACAGGTGGAAGCGGCTGCTTCCCGGGCGCCTGCCGGATGCCGGGTAAAGGTTGCTGGGCTGCTGCCGGATGCCGTGGAAGCTGAGGCGGAAGTGGATGGGTTACCGGATGATGCGCGAAGTGATGATGCCTCCTCCTGTTGACCAGAACAGCAGCAACGAGGGCAAGTATCAAGATGAGGACGACCACGGAAACTCCCACGACCAGGACCAATACGATGTTGAGCTCGTTCTTGACCTCGATGTTCCATGTGTTCTCCTCGCTCTCATGTCCAACGCCATCCCTTGCTTTCACGGTGACCCTGTAGCTGCCGCTGCCGGAGTATCGGTGTGTGATCCTTGGGGTCACCACCCACCCCGAATCTGTCCCGTCCCCGAAGTCGATCCGATATGCATTTACCTCTACCCCGTCGGTAGTACCGGAGAGGTCGAAGACCACTTCCTCTCCCGGAAGGACTGACCCGGGTGCTTCCATGGATACAACAGGAGCTTTACCGTCCAGAGGCAGTGTCAGATATCTGTCCGACTCCCTGTTCCCCGCCTGGTCTATCGAGTAATAGATAAGATTGAATATTCCCTCTTCCCCGGGCGGGTAGAGACCACCGGAATACTTCTCGTATCCCGTCAATCCATCCCAGCTGTAAAATATCTGGGACATCCCGGAGGAACTCAGGATTATCTGAGGCAGGTCCGTATACCATCCTTCCTCGTTGGGGCTGAGATCTATATATTCCTGTGTTGGATCGGACCTGGTGTCGACCTTGAAGTCGTGGGTCTGGAGCATCCCCCTGTTCCCGGCTTCGTCCTCGGCGAATGAATGAAGGGTCCACTCTCCATCCTGGATGTCAATTGGAGAGATATATTCCACGGGATCGTCACCGTCGAAGTAATAGTATATCCTGTAGTCGTTATCCTCGAAGGAGACGTCCAGGGCCAGACGGGGTTTGGTCACATACCATCTCGAATTTCCGTCGGGTGACCTCGGAGTGACCGTGACCTCGAGGTCCGGCGGCATGATATCATAGGGGACCTGGACCGACCTCAACGGTTCGATGTTCCCGTGTTCGTCCTTCGAATAGTACTGGAGCGTATTGTTGCCCGGAGGTGGTGTGATGGCGGTGGAGTACCTGGAGAACTCCTCTTCGGGACCCCATCTGTAGTATATGTAGCTCCTGCGATCATCCGATGTGAGGGTAACGGTCATCGGCGATACATACCAACCTTTTTCGTTCGGGTCGACACCCCCGGTGCCCAGGGTCGTCATCGGTCCCACGGAATCCACTTTCAAGAAGAACTGGTACTCCTCATCGCGGTTCCCTGCCTCGTCCACGGCCTGGATATGGAGCTCATTGTCCCCCTCCGGAGCGATCAAGGTCCCGTTGCTCACCTGTCTTGGATCCCTTCCCCACCAGTAATCCACACGCTGAGGCGAACCCATGGATTGTTGAAGGATCACGCTTATGACCGGCGGGGTGGTGTACCATCCTCCCTCCCCATCCGGCTCCTCCGGTTCCAGAGAGACCGAGGCGACCGGGGTTTCCGGATCGTAATTGATGGAATGGTATTTTCGGTCCTCCTCGTTGCCCGAACCATCTTCTGCCCAGTACTCGAGCACATTGGGCCCTTTCGGGACCTGAAGGATCCCCCCCTTGTAGCTCTCCACAAAACCCCCGTTCCATTTAAAGAAGATATCTGCAGGTTCCGTGCATATGAAGGACAGCAACGGGTCGGAGACATACCAACCGTTCGCACCGTCCGGATTCTGATTTGCGCATGCAGGGGTCGTTTCGGGCTCCGTCAGGTCCCTGAGAACGATCTCCTTCTGGAACGGTTTGAAGTTCTGCTTGGTCACGGTGATCTTGCCGTAGGCTGTCTCCGATATGATGTATGGAATGGTGGCCCGGCCCATGGTATCGGTATCGACGAAGGACCGCTCCCCCAGCGTTGCCGAGTAGATACTGACCCTGGCATCCTTCACCGGGTTGTTCTGTCCGTCCTTTACCGTGACCGTGAAATTGGTATAGTGGTCCTCATCGAAGTCGTACTGGACGCCGAAGGTCTTGGGGGTAGACGTCCATAAAAGTACATTGGGGGCTCCGAGTATCTGGTGCTCCATCCATGCGTTGTACCCGAACTGGTATGATGCGAAATATGCACCCCATTGCTCCGCATAATAGGCCTTCGCCCTCTGGAACACCTCTGCCGGAGCCCGGTATCCCTGCTTCAGCATCCGCAGGGTGTCCTCCTGGATACCGGGAGCACCGATAAGGTATCCATGCCCGATGGCTCCCTCCGTGGTCCTTGTCGCACCACCATAGGCTATGGCACCTCCCTTTCCATTCTCCGTGAAGGCTTCGGAGATGGATTCGTGGGAGGAGTCGAACCAGTTCGTCTCGCATGACATGGCCGATATGAATGGCAGCTTCGGAGACTGCTGCAGCTGGGAAGCTGGTGAAGAATCGTACAGATAGCTGGAAGCATCCTGCGGTCCTTCGGTCCATATCGCCCAGTGGCCGTGCCCCATGTAGACGATGATGGATAGACCGCTGCTGATACCGGTCTGAAGATTGCTGTAGGTCAGCAGCTTCGCTCCTGTGGATGCTCTCACATCCCCGTTGCTGTAGTACTTATCAGGGGTGGAATAGACCGAGCTCAAGTAGCTGGACCAGAGGTATTCACAGTGTTCTGGCCCGTCGTCGAACTCGTGGGTATATGATCCGAGAAGGGCTGCTGTGCCTCCCCAATCTCCCACCGGTACATCCCTCTCGTAGGCAACAACCTTGTTCGCCCACCCCTTCGCCTCGCTTTCGGAGTTCACCGGAATTCGAGAAACGTACACCTCAGGTATATAGTCCAGGATATCGTTCAACTCCCCCCAGTCCTGGTCCCCGTCGGAGTTGTAATTGCCGTATCCGCCGTCCAGACAACCGAAATATGTATCCGTATGAAGGGTGGAGGGTTCACCGGCCGGAGCATACGGGTCCAGGTCCTTGACGGTCCTGCTCGCGACCTGATCATGCTCTCCGACCAGGAGTAGGAACTTCAAGTTCTGGCTGTCCCCGAAGAACGTATCGTGGACGTATTTCCATATGGATGTGGTCCGGTCGTCCGAGGGATACTGCTGGTCCACCTGAGAGATGGTGACAGCGGATACGCAGACCCCCTTCTCCCGGTTCCATTCGATATAGGGTGACAACTCGTCCAGATAGCTGTCGTGGGAGATGACGAGTAGCTCGGTACCCGAATGGACCAGGGGGGGAGGATCGGGAGCCCTCGCCTCGCTCCTGGTGGGTTCAGTGTCAAGGGAAAGGGAGGGCTCGGGCCCCCCCACGGTGAGAACAAGCTTCACGCTCGTGTAGAATGTCAGTTCATCTTCCCCGGGATCGTAGTCGATTGGTGAAGCGCTGACGGAATAATGACCGAACCTCTGCCCATTGTTCCAGCTCCATCCCATGCGTTTCCAGAGAAGGGGGTTTGCAGGGAAGGTCTCCCCGCTGTGGTAGCGTTCCCAATCAGGTTCGAGAGGTGAGGTTTCCTGCATGTTCTCTTCGGTCAGTGGAAGAACGGTCGGCGAGGGGGGGAGCTTGAAGGGGAGCTTGAATGAGATCGGATCGGAGCGCAACAGTTCGATGTCAAGTATCTCGTACGGTACCTCCAAAGGGTGGGATATGGCCGGGACCGAAGGTTCACCATTGGTGGGCGGATCCAGTGCGTTCTCGAGATCCACGGTGGACCAGAGGCGACCATCGATCCACTCATCATTTATATCGATATCCACCCTTCCCAGATCGATCTCGACCCTGTCCCCGACGATCGGTCCATCCATCTCCGAGCCCGTCGCAGGCACCAAGAACATCATGAATATCCCCGCAAGCAGGACCGAGCAGATAACGATGGGAACGGTTGTCCTGAACTTCATGGTCTTATCACCGACGCTCAGTGGCAATGGAGGACCCCGATAAAAAGCTATTCGGAGAAATTCCCCCGTCGATGACATTGGAAAAGGATTTAGAACCTGCTCCCCATCACCTATCGCATCCCCATGGTACCGGATATCGAGGAAACCGACCTCACCCCGTTGATGAGACAGTACATGTCCATCAAGAAGAAGTATCCAGATATGGTCCTGTTCTATCGGATGGGCGATTTCTACGAGATGTTCTTCGAGGATGCGGAAATAGCGTCAAGGGAGCTTGACCTGACCCTTACGGCAAGGGACAAGGGGCCTTACGGGGGCAAGATACCCCTGGCGGGGATCCCCTATCATGCTCTGGACAGCTACCTGCCGAAGATGGTGAAAAAAGGTTACAAGGTCGCAATAGTGGAACAGGTGGAAGACCCCAGGAAGGCCAAGGGTCTGGTCAAGAGAGAAGTGGTCCAGATAGTGACACCCGGCACTCTCCTGCTCCCGCAGGGGCAGGAGGACAAGGACAACATGTTCCTGTCAGCCCTCGTGAGGAAACTGGCAAGCGGTCACGAGAGCGACCTTCCACTGGCCGATGAGAAAGGGCAGTCCCAGGAGAAGGTGGTGCTCCCGAAAGCCTCCTATGGACTTGCACATCTCGACATCTCGACCGGGGATTTCTTTGCCACCGAGATATCCTCCGAGACACCGTTCCAGAGCCTCTTGTCCGAACTGATGAAGTTCGATCCCGCGGAGCTCATAATTCCCTCATCACTTGCGGAGCGCAAGGACCTGATCAACGAGATCAGGTTGCATTTGAGAGAAGGTTGTGCCATAACCGCATTTCCCGACCATCATTTCCTGGACAGTTATTCGGAGACCGTCCTGAAAGAGCAGTTCAACGTCATGGACCTCAGAGGTCTCGGTCTTGCGGACATGGAGCTGGGAAAGGGGTGTGCCGGTGCGGTCCTCGCATACGCCAGGGAGAACCAGATGTGCGATCTGAAGCACATCCGTGGAATAAGGACATACACTGGCTCCGAGTTCATGGTCCTTGACCCGACGACACTTCGAAACCTCGAGGTACTCAGGTCCGGCAGAGAGGGCACCCATAGAGGCACCCTGCTTGAAGTATTGGACCGCACAAGAACGGCAATGGGGGGGAGGCTTCTCCGGAACTGGATCCAGCACCCGCTCATGGACATTTCGGATATCGAGGAGAGGCTGGATACGGTCCAGGCATTGTTCAACGACCTATTCCTCCGCTCCGACATAAAGGATGCCCTGAAAAGGGTCGCGGACCTCGAGAGGCTCGTCATGAGGATGTCATTGAAGAGGGCGAACGGGAGGGATCTCATCGCCCTGAGGGATTCCCTTAACGCCATTTCCGATCTGCAGGCCGTGCTGGACGGGTCAGAGACCGTTTCCAGATGCGCGCCGTTGAGATCCATCTCCTCGAGAATGTCGGACCTTGGGTGTGTCGTGGAACTGATAGACCGTTCCGTGATCGAAGAGCCTCCTCTATCGGTCAAGGATGGCGGCGTCATCAGACCCGGATACTCCCCTGAACTGGATGAGATATCATCTGCAGCAAGGGATTCCAAGACCTGGCTCAGGGGGTTCGAGGCCGATGAGAGGAAAAGGACCAATATCCGGTCCCTGAAGGTCAAGCACAACAGCGTCTTCGGCTACTACATAGAGGTGACGAAGTCGAACCTGGACATGGTCCCCGGGGATTATATGCGGAAGCAGACCCTGGTGAACGCGGAGCGCTTCATCACTCCCGAGCTCAAGGAGAAGGAATCCATCATCCTGAACTCTCAGGAGAGGATGGCAGAGCTCGAGTTCGAGATATTTAGGTCCGTCGTCGATTCCGTCCTGGAGCATAGAGAGGAGCTGCAGGAGACCGCATCGGCCGTTGCTAGCCTTGATGTTCTTGCCAACCTTGCGGAGGTGGCCTCCCGGAGGAACTACACAAGGCCCGCCCTCGACACTTCAGGGCAATTGACACTTAAAAGGTCCAGGCATCCGGTCATAGAGGACAGGGTGGAATGGGGTTTCGTTCCCAACGACCTTCATCTGGACGGGGAAAAGAACAGGTTTATGATACTCACGGGTCCCAATATGGCCGGCAAATCCACATTCATGAGACAGGTGGCACTGATCACGATCATGGCACAGATGGGGTCCTTCGTCCCGGCCGAGGCGGCCGGGATCGGGTTGGTGGACCGGATATTCACCAGAGTAGGAGCATCGGACGACCTGAACAGGGGCCAATCGACGTTCATGGTGGAGATGCTGGAACTTGCCAACATTCTCAATTCTGCAACCCGGGATTCCTTGGTCCTGCTGGACGAGATCGGAAGAGGAACGTCCACCTTCGACGGGCTTGCAATAGCCTGGGCGGTCACGGAGTTCATCTCCGATCGGGACAAGGTCGGCGCAAAGACGATATTTGCCACTCACTATCACCATCTGACCGAGCTCGAAGGGACCCTGGACGGGCTGGTGAACTATTCCATGGCGGTCAGGGAGGATACGAAGGGCATCACATTCCTCAGAAAGGTCAGGAAGGGTCCAGCATCACGGTCGTACGGGGTAGAGGTGGCCGATCTTGCAGGCATCCCCAAGGAGGTTGTGGAAAGGGCAAGGGAGGTGCTCCGGATCATCGAGAAGGAGGATGTCCTTGGAGTTAAGGCCCATGCCATCGCAGCTGGGGATGGGGCAGGAGTGGAGGTCCTGAAAGCTGATCTGAGGAGGGGTGTTCAGATGGTCCTTTTCCCGACGGAGGAGATGCTTCAACCTCCCGGTGATGACCCGGTGATGGAAGAGATCAGATCTCTGGACCCTAACAACATGACGCCCATGCAGGCTCTTGAGGCCATATACAAATTGAAGAAGAGACTGGAGGAGGGAGAATGAAGGTAACACTGGCAGGAGCAACGATCGACAGAAGGTTCTGGAAGGAGGACAGGGCTGCGACACCCGAGACCATATCCGCGGCATACGCAAGGCTCTCCCACAGCCCGAAGACCATCCCCGAGCTGCGGGACGACGCTGTCAGTGAGGTTGACAAGGCAAGGAGGTCCAACGAGAACATAGTATACCGGATGGGGCACAACTCGGTAGCAGAGCATGCTGTCTTCAACATCGATGTGGAGGATGCCTCCAGATTGCTCGTGGAGTTCATCGAGAGGCACAGGTTGGCATCGTTCACGGAGAGGTCCCAGAGGTATGTGTTCTTCGGGAACAAGACATACATCATCCCCGATGAGGTCGCTGGGACCCACCTCCAGGAAAGGGTCATGGAGCTCGAGAAGGAGAAGTTCGAGCTTTACAGGGAGGTCGTGTCCAGGGAAGACCTCAAGGAAAAGTTCCAAGACAGGCTCCTTGAGCAGGCCAGGTACATACTGGGATTGACATGCCCCACGGACCTCGGGTTGACGGTCAATGCCAGGGAAACGGAATATATCATATCCCAGGGTCTCGCACATCCCCTTTCGGAGGTACGCAGATTTGCTACCAGCCTTCTCGGGGCAACTGCCGGGCTCGCCCCATCACTGGTCAAATACACCGAGGGGAACTTCCATGTCCAGAGGACCTCCGATGATATCTCCAGGGTCATGGAAGGTATGGCCAGGTTCGAGATGGACAAGGATGGGAAGAGGAAACTATGGTTCAATCCCAACAGGAGGGTAGTATGCTCGGACCTCCCCTCGCAGGTGGACGATCCCGAATCCGAGGTCGTGGCCGGATTGATATTCGAGAGCTCGGACCTCTCCATCGAGGAGTCAAGATGCCTTGCCCGTAACTTGTCCGACGAACAGCTCATGGACCTGTTGCTGCCTGTTTTCAAGAACTACCCGGTGCACTCCTCTCTCCCCAGGGCTTTCGAGATGATGGACCTGACCTTCGATTTCGACATCTCGGCATCCGGGTTCGCACAGCTCAAGAGGCACAGGATGGCGACGATCCTATCACAGAGGTATGATCCATGCCTCTGGGAGACACCCGAGATCTACATGGAGGACCCGGCGCTCCTCATGAGATACTGGGCCCTGATGAAGAGGAGCCGAGACCTGTATCATGAGATCAAGGCCGAACATGGAACGGATGTCGCCCAGTACGTCCTTACCAACGGTCACAAGAGGAGGGTGGTATTCAAGCTCAACCTCAGGGAGATGTATCATTTTGTGAGGCTCCGCTCTGACCACCATGCCCAGGATGAGATCAGGCGTATCTCGGACATGATGGTGAATGAGATGGAGCAGCGTTTCCCGCTGGTTGCGTCCATGCTCTGCGGCAAGGACAGGTTCGGGGAGGGCAGGGGGAGATTATTTGGATGTGAAGGAAAATACGGTCCCGAAGAAGGAGAGATGGAAAGATGATGGCCGGAACGTGTAATATATGCGGGAAACCCGCCTTCCGCACCTGCCTTATGTGCGGGAAGGCGACATGCAAGGACCATATGGACGCAAGGGGCTTTGCCTGCTTGAAATGCGCACCCGACAAGAAGGGGCCCCTTGGGTCGAAGGGTCCCGGTGAACCCGGCGGTGTGATGGGGTGATAAAGTGATCACTGTCAACCTGGAACAGCTTGGACATCCGGACCTTGGAATGATAGACCCCCTCCTCGAAGAGCTCAGATCATCCGAGGTCCCCGTGTTCGCCAGGTATGAGGCGGATATCGATAGCCTCTTCAAGGCGGCGGAGGGTATAGAGAGCGCCGCAAACATCGTGATCATCGGGCATGGGGGTTCAATGACCACCTTCAAAGGCATTCTCGGATCCCTCGGGAGGAAGCTGCCGCAGGGAATGTCGTTCTACCTGATCGATACAGTGGACCCCCTTCATATCGGGATGGTAAAGGAAAGATGCGGTCCGGAGGATACGCATGTCATTGCCATTTCGAAATCCGGCGACACCCTGACCGTACTGGAGGTCCTTTCCCTTTTCAAGGGATATCGGACCACCGTGGTTACACAGTCTGGAGATGGGACCTTGAGGAAGCTCGCGAGATCGAACGGCTGGGGCATCGTTGATGTTCCGGAGCATGTCTGTGGACGTTTTTCCGGAGGTTCTGCCTCCACGCTCCTTCCCGCTATCTTGCTCGGTATCGATGTAAGGTCCTATGTCGGGGGGTTGAGGGAGGCATACAGGTATGCCATTGAAGATAAGGACATCATCGATCTTGCAGGTGCTTTCTATATGATCGAGAGGCTTGGAAAGAGGACATTGTTCCTGTCCGTATATTCCAAAGGGTATTCCGCCTTCAACGACCTTGTGACCCAGCTGTTCCACGAGACCCTAAGTAAAAGCCGCAAGGGCTTGACCCTTCTGGCATCCGAAGGTCCTGAATGCCAGCATCATACGATCCAGAGGGTCCTTGACGGCCCGGAGGATATCGCAACGTTGTTCGTCCTTGTGAATGGTGAGGAGGGAGAAGTGATATCATGGCCGGGCGTGGATATCGAGTATAAGGGGGTCCCCATGAAAGAAATGGGACCGTATTCCCTTAAAAAGGCCATGATGTCGGAGGCCAAGGGAGTAATAGGTTCACTGGACGAAATGGAGGCTCCCTGGGCCTCGATAACGATGGAGGACGAGAGCGAGAGGTCCATCGGGTTCTACGTAGGCATGATGCAGTATATGGCATATTATTTCGCACTGCTCCGAAGGGTAGAGCCCTTCGATCAGCCAGCAGTGGAGAAGGCCAAGGAGATCGCTATAGGGAACCGGTCCGTAGAATGACCTTCCATCATATCGGAGGTCCGAACCGCACATTCGATCTACCGTCATCCGGATCGAAGTATGCCGATCCTCCCATGATCCGGTTTCGGGTCCATATCTATTATCTGTATCTGCCGGCGGGCCTTCTCGGCTCATAGCGCCTCCGTGAACGCGGCTCCTTGACCTCGACGGCAACCTGGGCCTTCTCCTCGAAGAGGAACTTCCAGACCAGGGCTGCGAGGAGGCCTCCTATGATCGGTGCCACTATGAAAAGCCAGAGATGGTCGAGAGCATCACCACCTACAAATAATGCCGGTCCGATGCTCCTTGCGGGGTTCACGGAAGTCCCGGTTATCGGTATACCCACAAGGTGTATGAAGACCAGCGAGATGCCTATTGATATCCCGGCAAATCCCTTCGGTGCTTTCTCCGATGTCGAGCCGAAAATGACCATCAGGAAGAGGAACGTCAGTATCACCTCTGCCAGGAAAGCTGCCGCCCAGGTATATCCAAAAACGGTCGTGTTCAGGCCGGAGATGACGGCTTCCTTGTCTCCGTAGAAATTCTGGCCCAGTCCGTTCTCCGTCAGTGAATATCCGTTCAAACC
>JAFGLL010000048.1 GCA_016928095.1 Thermoplasmatota archaeon | reverse complement strand
TTCTTCCTGATGATAATGGCGCTCGGTGCCGGATTGGGGATCGGCGGAGGAGCGGCGATCTCAAGGAGGATCGGGTCCAGGGACAAGAAAGGTGCCGATAATGTTGCAGAGCATGTGATAATGTTGATGATCATCCTTTCATTATTGTTCACGGTCCCCGTTCTCCTGTTGCTCCCGTGGGTGTTCGATATCATGGGGGCCGGAGATGCCACAGATATGGCCGTAGGTTACGGGAGGGTGATCGTGGGGGGATCGATCATAATCTTCTTTGCCAACAATGCGAACGCCATTCTGAGAGCGGAGGGAGACACGAAGAGGGCGATGTACGCGATGATACTGGGATCGGTCCTGAACATCGTTCTCGATCCGATATTCATCTACGTCTTCGACATGGGCGTGCCTGGAGCAGCCTGGGCAACCATGTTATCATTTCTCGTGACCGCATTGCTGCTCTTTTACTGGCTTTTCCTGAGGAAGAACACCTATGTCAGCTTTGATCTAAAGAATTTCAGGTTCAAATGGATGATAATAAAGGACATTATGAGGGTCGGTCTTCCCGCATCCCTGCAGCAGATGTCGATGGCCACACAGATGTTCTTTCTGATGGTGATCGTGGCCCTCGTTGGAGGGATCGACGGGGTGGCCATATTCCAGGCGGGGTGGCGGGTCAATATGGTATCCATCCTACCATTGATGGGGATAGCAAGTGCCCTGGTCCCGGTGGCAGGGGCAGCTTTCGGCCTGAGGTCATTGAAGAAAATGAAACTGGCCCTCTATCATTCCATTCGATACGGGTTGATCTTCGAGATGATCATCTCCATTCCCATATTCCTGTTCGCACCCTATATCGCATACATATTCACATGGTCGGAGGGAACTGCGGATATACGGCCCGACCTGATAATTTTCCTCAGATTGTTCGTCCTGATGAACTACACTGCAGGGTTCGGTATGCTTTCGGGAGCATTCTTCCAGGCCATAGGTAAGGGATTCAATTCACTGATAGTTACCATATTCAGGACCATCATCTTTGCTCTGGCATTCGCCTATATGTTCGGTGTCGTTCTCGACCTTGGGCTGATCGGTGTCTGGATAGGGATAATGGTGGGGAACACCATAGGTGCCACCGCTGCTTTCGTGTGGGTCCAGCTCCATATAAGGAAAATGAAGACCAGTAAGGTCTGGGACAAGTACCTTACTCAATCTCGGGAGGCTCCCCGGACATCGAACTGAATACCAGATCACCACTGGTGTAATCCACCAGGACCTTTGAACCTTCCCCGATCTCTCCCTTCAATATCTGGTAACCAAGGCCGGTCTCCAGATCCTTTTGGATCACCCTTTTCAGGGGCCTCGCTCCGTACAAGGGATCGAAGCCCTTCTGCGCAAGATGAGCCCTGCATTCTTCGCTTATCTCCACCTGTATCCTTCGGTCCTCGAGCCTGCGGTTCAGGTCCGTCACCTGAAGGTCCACGATCTTCAGTATATCATCCATCATCAGCGGCTTGAAGAGTATGGTCTCGTCGAGCCGATTGAGGAACTCGGGTCTGAAAAACTGCTTCAGCTGCTCCATTACCGAATCAGCAACTCCGGCCATGAAAGTTCCGTCCGCGTCTATGCCCTCGATAATGTGAGATGAGCCCATATTCGAGGTCATGATCAGGATGGTGTTCTTGAGATCCACGACCCTGCCCTTGTTATCGGTTATCCTGCCGTCATCCAGGACCTGCAGCAGGATGTTGAATACCTCGGGGTGCGCCTTCTCTATCTCGTCCAGCAGTATCACGGAATAGGGCTTCCTCCGGACAGCCTCTGTGAGCTGCCCCCCCTCCTCGTAACCAACGTAACCCGGCGGGGCCCCGATAAGTCTGGAGGTCGAGAACTTTTCCATGTATTCGCTCATGTCCAACCTTATTATATTATCCGCCGTGTCGAAGAGGGCCTCTGCAAGGGCCTTTCCAAGCTCGGTCTTGCCGACACCGGTCGGGCCCAGGAACAGGAAGGAACCTATAGGCCTCCTCGGGTCCTTGATGCCGGACCTCGCCCTCACGATGGCGTTCGTAACCAGATCTATGGCCTCATCCTGTCCGACCACCCTCTCGTGGAGCTTTTCACCAAGCTTGAGTATCTTCTCTTTCTCACCCTCCACCAATCTGGAGAGTGGGATACCGGTCCATTTGGAGATGATCTCGGAGATCTCCTCTTCGGTAACGACCTCTCTCAGCATGGGACCGTCCCCCTGTCGCGAGGAAAGCTCCCTTTCCTTTTGCGCGAGCTCCTTCTCGAGCTTTGGCAGTTTCCCGTGCCTGATCTCCGCGGCCCTGTTGAGGTCATACTCGAGCTCTGCGTCCTCGAGGTCCTTTTTCAGACCTTCGATCTCCTTCCTGAGAGAGGATACCCTGAGGATGGATGTTTTTTCCGCATCCCATCGAGCCGAAAGTGCATCCGCTTTCTCCTTCAGTTCGGACAGCTCCTTTCTGAGGTCCTTCAGCCTGTTGCGGGAGTTCCTGTCCTTCTCCTTCTTCAATGCCGCCTCCTCTATCTCGAGCCTCATGACCTTTCGGACCAGCTGGTCCAGCTCCTCCGGTCTCGAATCTATCTCTGTCCTGATCATTGCACATGCCTCGTCCAGGAGGTCTATGGCCTTGTCCGGAAGGAACCGATCGGAGATGTACCTGTCCGAAAGGACAGCCGCAGTGACAAGTGCATTGTCTGTTATCTTGATCCCATGGTGGACCTCATACCTCTCTTTTAGGCCTCTTAGGATCGAGATGGTGTCCTCGACCATGGGCTCGTCCACAAGTATCGGCTGGAAACGGCGCTCCAGGGCCGCATCCTTTTCAATGTATCTCCTGTACTCGTCCACCGTTGTGGCGCCTATACAGTGAAGCTCACCCCTTGCCAGCATGGGTTTCAGCATGTTCCCCGCATCCAATGACCCTTCGGCCTTTCCCGTTCCGACGATCGTGTGGAGCTCGTCGATGAAGAGGATCGTCCTTCCCTGGGAGTTCTTGATCTCCTGAAGGACCGCCTTGAGCCTCTCCTCGAACTCTCCCCTGAACTTGGCCCCGGCGACCAGGGAACCCATGTCAAGAGCGTATATGGTCTTGTCCCGGAGCGATCCCGGTACGTCCCCCCTCACTATCCTCTGGGCGAGTCCCTCCACGATGGCGGTCTTGCCAACTCCCGGGTCCCCTATCAGAACCGGATTGTTCTTTGTCTTCCTGGAGAGGATCCTTACCACCCTTCTGATCTCGTCATCCCTCCCGATTATCGGATCAAGCTTTCCGGTCCTGGCCTCCTCGACGAGATCCCTCCCGAACCTCTCGAGTGCGGAATAGGATGATTCGGGGTTCTCGGAGTTGACCCTCTGCTTTCCCCTGATGTCCGCCAGGGCTTTGAGGAGGTCTTCTCGGGTGACACCGGCCTCCATCAGCAAGCTTCCTGCTTTCGTTCCCTTGCCTTCGCCTATGAATGCCAGTAAGATGTGCTCGACGGAGACGAAACCGTCCTTCATGGACCCGGCTAGGTCCCTGGATTCCGCCAGCAGCCTTATTAATCGGTTCGTGCCGTGAACGTTCTCCTCGTTGTAACCGCTGCCACCGTTCCCTGGTAACGATATCAGATATTCCTCCAGGCCCGCCTCCATCCTCTCACGGTCTATCTCCATCTTGTCGAGCAGGGACGGGAGAAGACCCCCCTCCTGCTGGAGAAGCGCCATCAGGAGATGCTCCCCGTCAACGCTTGTGTGCCCCATCTTCATGGCCAGGATCTGTGCTTCCTGGAGAGCCTCCTGGGATCTCTGGGTGAATCTGTTAAGGTCCATTTCTATACTTCCCTGATTGCTAAACAACCTTATGTTGTATAGTCTATATTGTTTAGTAGTATAAATATTTTATTCCGCGAAGGTCCAAAAGGGCTACAACCGTCAATGGTAACCCAATTCCATGACGAACGCATCCTTGCCGTTTCCGGTCCTGCTTCCTTTCAACCTGATGGTTCCTACTTTCTGCCCCATACTTCGAAGAAGTATCTCCTCATGCATGAAGACCTCCGAAAGGAATGTGATATGGAAACAATCTATATCAGGTCCTTCACCAATCTCCATCCTTGCGGTATCCGTCCCCCAACGGACATATTCGGTATTGTTCACGTGTCCGTTCATGTCTATGCTTGAATAAGGGACCGAGATAATGTGTAGATCAGTGTACTCTCCGGCGGTCTTCAATCGGTCCATGTCGCCGAACGATCGGTCCTTCGAACTCTCGAAATCGAATTCAAGGTCCTTGATCATTACAGGCCTCATCCTTTTTGCATCTATCACCATCCAATCGGAAGCGGCCCTGAAAAGCTCCTTTCCGCGAAGGTCCTCCCCCTTGAAGTCCCTGAAAGCTCTCAGAAGGTCCAGGCCGCTCGGCCATGTCCTGAGCATCACGGCATCGCCGTATGAAGGCACCTTCGAGAACTCGATCCTGAAGTTCACCAGCACCCAGTAGAGACCGTTGTCCTCCATCCATTTGCGGCCTACCCCAAGGTCATCAGCGTGCTTTGAGGCGATCTCCTGTAACTGTTGCATGAGAGTATGAGGCAGTATGCGGCCTCTGTTATCACAATGATAAGTTGCTACGGTGAAAACGGTCTTTTTCTCTAGCAAGGCCCTCCCCGTGGTGGAGAAGGTAGAACCGGTAATTGATTTTTCTCCCCCATGGAACGTTTTTTAGGAGAACGGCCTCGATACAGTGTCGCGCCACCATCGCAGGGACATCGGAAGGGACCTCAATCCCAGGTCATCACTTCTTCAACACCGTCATCGGTCTGCTGTCCTTTTCTGGTCTTTTTGATGATGACATACGTTGCCATCATTATGATGATCAGCAGGATGATGCCGGCCAGGATGAGCATAGGGGCAAGGAGGTCGAGATCATCATCACTATCCATATCATGGACCAACGGGTCGCTCCCTCTCCTGTACTCTTCCAGGTCAGTTTTCCCGTCCATATCCCGGTCGTTCGTGGATGATGGTGTAACCGGATCCAGGCCATACATTATCTCCCATCGGTCCGGCATGCCGTCACCATCGGAATCATCATCGTCCATCTTGGTCCCGTTGAGGTATTCCTGGAGATTGGTGAGACCATCCCCGTCGATATCTTCAAGGGCGTCCGAGGGATCTTCCCTGTCCATTCCATTCTCATCCTCTACCAGGTCAGGAATGCCGTCCTGGTCGTTGTCGTGGTCGAGAGGTAATATGTTAACGGTGAACTGTATCTCGGCGGCATTACCGCTGGCGTCTACGGCTCTCACCGTGACCTTATATGACCCGGCCTCTGATGGTGTCATGAGAAGTTCGGGCCCGCTGATCTCGATCGGGGCTCCCTCCCAGATATAGGATACAACACCTATGTTGTCCGACGCTGAGACGACCATCCTGAGTTCCTCTCCCACGTAAATGACAAGATCTTCGACCGGTTCGATCTCCGGTTCGATGTCATCCAACACCAAGACGTCCATTATGTTCGTCGAATTAATGAGCCCGTTTTGGTCCACTGCTAAGATCAGGTAATACAGATGCTCGGTTGAATCAAGGGGGGCCTCTATGGATGCACAATAGAGGGAGCCATCCCCATCCATAAATTTCTCCAGGTGTTCTCCATCAATTCCGAACCAGTATTCTAGGACGACTCCTTCGATCCCGATATTGTCCGTAACATAGATGGAGATCTCGAACAGATCACCAGTGCCTGTTCCTGTCCCCGAGGTGTCCATGCCGAAGACCGGAAGATCGTTATCGATGACCGTCACGTTCTTCACATGGGTCCTGTTCCAGTTCCCGGAACCATCGCAGGAATGGACCATATACAGCAGCTCGTCAGTGGAATCCGAAGGTATGATGATGGTGTAGGTGAAATCATCCGTCCCTTCCATGCTCACGTTGCCATGAAGGCCTTGACCGAACCAGTACTCGAGATAGACATTTTCAACACCAAGGTTGTCTTGGACCGTGACCCGGAAGACGAACTCGTCCCCTGTCGTTGCGGTACCATTCGTCCCATCTACCAGCAAGGGCACATCGTTGTCCAGTATCTCTATGTTCACCGGTGGGGTCCCGTTCCAGTTCCCAGAAACATCGGAGACCCTCAATATGTAATGGAGGGTCTCGACGGAATCCGGTGGCAGTTCAATGGTGAGATAATAATATCCGGACCCTTCGACGGTGGCGTTCTCATGCGGTCCATTACCGAACCAGTAATCCACGTGAACGGAGTCTATGCCGATATTGTCCATCACCTCGAACGTGAAAGAGAACGGTTCTCCCGTATACCCTGTACCCGGAGTTGTATCGGGACCGATCACAGGGAGATCGTTATCCATTACAATGACATCAGCCTGCGATGTGGTGTTCCAGTTCCCCGATGTATCACAGGCATGGAAGATATAATGAAGCATATCCGTGGAGTTGAAAGGGATCGTGATATCAAGTGTGAAGGGATCCCCTTCGGTCATGGTCACGTTCATGTGCTGTCCAGACCCGAACCAGTACTCCAGATATACCGGATCGATACCAATATTGTCGGCAACTTGAATATCGAACGTGAAGATGTCACCGGTGGTCCCGGTCATATCGGATGAATCCAGCCATGATCCTGGCATGTCGTTATCGATGACCGATACATCCACGATTTGGGTCCGGTTCCAGTTCATCGACGGGTCCACGGCGTGGATTGAGTAGCTTAATTTTTCTGTCATATCATTCGGGATGATGATCGAGTACAGGTATGGCCCCGCTCCTGTCATGGTGACATTCTGGTGACCGCCAGTACCGAACCAGTATTCCAGGTGAACCTCGTCAACGTCTATGTTGTCAAGGACCTCGATTCGGAGGCCAAAGACCTCTCCCGTCGAGGCTGTATCCGGTGATAGGTCATCTCCGAAATAAGGGGGATCGTTATCCTCCACCAAAACGACCAGGGCGGAAGTGCCGTTCCAGTTACCATAGGTATCGCAGAAATGAAAGCTGTATGATATGTCCGACGTGGAATCCGGTGAAACCAGTGATATCTCGTAGATGTCGGTCGCGACCATCGGCATGGAGGAATTGCCAGAGAACCCATCATTGTTGTTATAGATGGCCCAGACCGACGAGACACCTATGTTGTCAGTGATCACCGCGGACATGATCAATCCCTCCCCGGTAGTGGAAGAGATGTCGGAGAGGTCCGAGACAAGGGTCGGAAGGTCATTATCTTCCACAGGGGAAGTGTACATGGGAGTCACCTCCTGATTGTCCGAGGTGTCGTTCGCTTTTATGCATATCCTGAGGTTCCCCAGCCTGTCCCCTATCATAAGCGTCGCCGTCCAGTTCTCTCCTGCCGAGTTTGTCATCGACCTGTTCGTGTGCACCTCGTCATCATACCAGTACTCGATGACCACGGTCTTCACCTCGATATTATCGGTCACACGTGCGGTCACATCAAATTGGTCCCCTGTAGTGGCTTTCGGGGGTAAGGTCGCTTGGACCTCCGGCAGATCGTTGTCAAGGACGGTGATGTTCTTCGGGGCTGTCTCGTTCCAGTTCCCTCCGGTATCGGAAGCGTGGAACAGATAGCTTATTTTCTGGATCGAATCAGGCGTAGAGATGTTGAGGAACCATGAGCTCCCTGTTCCTCTGTTCATGCTTGTGTTGTATATCGGACCGCTTCCGCTCCTGTATTCCACGGTGACCTTGTCCATCAGTCCGTTATCGGCGACCATGACCGTGAAGTTCAGAGGATCTCCTGTCGTTGCACTTGAAGGGGACAGGTCCCCCAGGAACCTGGGTGGGATGTCATCGGTGGCCGTCAGCTCCGCATATACCGTACCCCCGTTCACTGTTGGGACGACCGGGTCGGTCGAAGTATACCGATGGGTCGGACCTGCATCATAATCATCGAACATTTCGATGGAGAATTCCCTGATGGACCCTGTTGTCGAGGACCCGACATCATCAACCTTGACGAAGAAATTGTAACCGATGAAGTTGGGAACGGACCCTCCGAACTCCGTGATGTCACATGCCATCACGTTGGATGGGAACGGGTGTGGGCCCCCGTCGTATATTATGGAATCGTAACGCTTCTTGACCACAAGAGGAGAGGTCTTGGGGCCTATACCTATGGTTATGGTGCATTCATCCCTTATGGGATGGGAGATGTTGAATAGAGCTATGGTCTTTGGTTCGTAGTCTATCTTGTCCGTCATAAGATATACATACTGGACCTTCTTCCTCATGCATTCGTAAGAGATCCAGTACATCCCGTCGCTGTTGGAATCTCCGCTCCACCCTTTTCCCCAGGAATTTGCGACAAGGAAAGCCCCTGTTCTTGTCGTTCCGTCCTCGGTGTAGGGGCCGTGGTTATCATCATATCCGATGATCGTGTTGGCATGGTTCCTCCCCGTTCCGCATTCCACCACATTGTTCCACAGTTCGTTCACCAGGTCAGGATATCTGTAAGCATTGATCGAGATGGTCGCCAGGTTGCCCCCGTCGAGCCAGGTCTTCAATGATGTGAGTGATGAGTTCGTCTGTGTATACATATAGTAAGTGCTGTTCTTCTGGGAGCGGTACAAAAGTGCCTCCCTCCAGGCAGCTTCCGAAGGCCAGGCTGTTGAGTTGTAGCAGTTGTAGGGCATGTTCTCCCATGAACATATCCCCGTGCTCTGACACATGTATATATTATCCGAATAATAACTCCCTCCATCGGCACCGTTGTTCACCTGGTGATAGAGGAAATCAGGGCTCATTATGCGGTCCTGATATGCAACAGAGGGCTGTCCCGGCCATGTTCCACCCATGGTCGCACCGGACAGGTTCCAGTCGTGTTCCTTCGCTTCCATCCAGGTCTTCGTGTAATATCCGATGGACCAGCTGACGCAGGAACCTTCGGCCCCCTGGTTGCCGATGGGTGGGAAATACTTGCTCTGATTGTGGAATTTGGAAGTGTTCAATGCAGCAGGAGAGGCGAAAGAGATATCATCAACGATACCGAAGGAGAGTAAAATGTTGTTCCATTCATTCATCGTTGGTGGTCTGAGCCCGGTCCCCGCTCCATCGATCCGATCGTTGTATACACCATCAGAACTTGCAATGCCTTCGTTCTCCATGAGGAACTCCAGGTCCGCGTCCTTGATGGCCCTTGTTCTCAGTTTCAGACCTTCGTAGATGTTATATCCGCCAGAATCCGGCGGTCCATTGTCCAAGGGGTCGGACCGCTCTCCACGGGACAGGTCCGAGGCGGGTATGATCGTTGCAAGAAGGACAGCTGTCGCCAGCACTACCAAATATCGGGACATCATGAGCTGCAACCCCATTCTTATTATATATTCGGACTAACAGTACTTAATCGTTTTCGGCTCTTTCCATTTTTATGATGATTATTCATCTTCTTGATAAGGGGGATGAAGCCCTTCTCCTTACCCTTGCCAATGACCTTTACCCTGATATCGAAGACCTCATCCAGAACCTCGTTGGAAATGTTTTCGGTGTTCCCCCCTGCCACGATCCCCCCCCTCTTTCAGCAGTACGGAACGATCGCAGTATCTGAGAGAAAGGTTGAGATCGTGAATGGTCATGAAGGCCAGGATACCTTTTACCGTCAATCCCTTTATGGTCTCCAGGATATCGATCTGATTTGCATGGTCGAGCGATGAGGTGGTTGCATCAAGTTGTAGCATATCCGGTTCCCGGGTAAAGGCCTTTTTGATAACATGGGATATCAGGCACCTCTCGAGGTCTTCAAGGTAAAATTCGTCCCGAGTATACTCTGCCGCAAGCCCCCATGAACAGAGAAAGTGCCAGTAGCATAAAATATCCCAAATCAGTAGTTATATATATCGACGTTCAAATCCTATTGCGAAATCATGGACTTCAAACGTATTCTTGGAACAAGCTACTCACTTGGGATCGCTCAATTCAAGCTGAGGAATGAAGGCAGTTACCTCGGGATCCTGTGGTACCTTCTCAATCCTATACTGATGTTCCTTCTTCTTTTAACGATATTCTCCGAACAGCTCGGTAATGATATCGACAACTACCCTCTATACCTCTTGCTGGGCATAATCATGTTCAATTTCTTCCAGGCGGTAACCTCGGAATCAACCAAGGTGATACGCAGGGACAGAGGCGTTATCAGGTCCATCAGGTTCCCCCTGGAATCACTGATCGGTTCCATCGTTCTTGTGGCAGTTTTCTCGCATTTCTTCGAGACATTGATTTTGGTACTCTTTCTCCTGATATTCAAACTCCCTCTCCTCGGACTTCTGGCATACCCCCTCATACTGCTTATGTTCAGCATTTTTCTACTTGGTATATCTTTGATATTATCATCCATAGCTGTATATTTCGTCGATCTTGACAATATATGGGCATTTGCCACGAAGCTTTTGTGGCTGGCGACCCCGATATTCTATTCGATCAACAGAGGTGAGACCCTCTTTATAATGAACCTCGTAAATCCGCTGTATTATTTCATCACCCTGTCACGGCATATTGTCGTTTATCATGAATTTCCCCCACTATGGATGGTACTGGTCACGATCCTCTTCACCCTGATATCCATAACTGCCGGGATATGGATGTTCAGGAAAAGTAGCAAGAAGTTCGCAGAGATGGTCTGATGCACAGGTTAATGGTCAAAGGTGTCACAAAGATATTCAAGATCGGGTCCCACTCGAACCATGGGGTCCTTTCCAGAACGTTGTCCATTATATCGGGCAAGGAACGCAGGAAGAAGATAACCGTGCTGCAGGATGTGTCCTTCAAGGTCGATGCGGGGGAATGCGTGGGATTGATCGGCTCAAACGGTGCCGGAAAGAGTACCCTGATGAGGATATTGGCGGATATCTATCCCAAGACCAGCGGTCAGATCAGGGTTAACGGGAATCTCGTACCACTTATCGGTCTGGGGAACGGTTTCCTCATCAGACTTACCATGAGGGACAACATCTACCTTATGGGATCCCTGTTCAACATGAGCCGCAGGAAAATACAGGAGGATTTTCGATCCATGGTCGAATTTGCAGAACTGGAGGACTACGTTGATACGAAGTTGTTCCAATTCTCCGAAGGGATGAAACAGAGACTTGCCTTTTCCATTGCTGTCCATTCCTGTCCGGACATCCTCCTTCTGGACGAGGTGTTCGAGGTCGGGGATAACAAGTTTCGGAAGAAGAGTTCCACCAAGATAAAGGAGTTGGTCGAGGGAGGGGTCTCGGTGATACTCATTAGTCACGAACTGTGGATGATCGAAAAACACTGTGAAAGAACGATCTGGCTTCGTAATGGAAGGGTATATCGGGATGGGCGAACGAAAGAGATCGTGGATCAATACCGTAATACCAATTGATACGCCCCATGTACAAGGGATCTTTAGATGGGGGAAAATGAAATAATATAAAGATATTGACCCGCATATCACAGCACTGCAGGGTTGTTCAAAACCTAAGTGATCTCTACCCGAAACCTGCTTTATCCGGGCAGGTCCAAGGGAGTGGAATAACGATGATAGACGTTCTAAAGGCCCTTTACCTGGTGTCTCTCCTCGGGCTTTTGTATTATCTCACTATTAGGGTTTTCGTAAAAAAGGAGCCATTCCGAAAAGTGGAATGGGCCATGACAATGATCGCCATCAGCGTCTCGCTTGTACTTTACGTCCGCTTCATGATCCATGACCTGATCTTACTCGCACCTTCGGACGAGGCTTCGTATGTCTCCCTCATCGAAGGGTTCTCGAATGGGGTAGACCCCACGATCTCCGGCCCGGGTTTCGTATATCTGATATACCTGATCCATTCGATATCAGGATGGCCGGTGGGGAATATTGTGGCGGTCCAGGGCCTCCTGATCGGTTCCGCCCTTCCGATGGCAATGTATCTCCTATATCGGAGCTTCGGAGGCTCGCGGGAGGAAGCAGCATACTCATGCCTGCTGTTGATCTCCACCAGCTACTTCCTCTGGCCAATGATAGAGTCCAGACCTCAGCAGCTTGGATTGCTGCTTGTATTGGTCTGTGTTTATCTTTACCATGCATACCTGACCAAGGGAAGGTTTAAAGTTCTTTTCGTTGTGCTCTGCTACTTGACATTCATTTTTCACATACTATCTTTCCTTGTTCTTATGGGTATCATCATGATGGTGTGGTGGTTCAAATATCTGGATGAAAGAGCAGATCTGAAGGATGTCAAGTGGCCCGTTTTTGTACTTTTATCGAGCATGACCCTCTTTATTGTTCCTTTCCCGCCATATTTAAAGATGCACGAAGGTGTCAGTTGGATGATCAGCAGATCCGAACTGGATTTTATACTGCGACCGTATGTCTTTGTGATCTTCCTGATCCTTTTCATCACGATCATAGTCGGTCTGACGTTATATTTTAAAAAAATTAGGATGATCGAAAAAGTTCGGGAACTTGGAAAGAAGCACATCAGGAAGATCGTTCCGATGATCATTGGAGCATCGATCGTTGCACTGACCGTTCAGTTCATCCTGAATAAGGACATATATATCAGCAAGTACAAGGGATCGATCGTCCTCTTTTTCCTCCTGCAGGCCGGGAATATTGTGTTCGGCGGATTGTTCATCAGGGCATATTACCGGTCAATGAAGGACGGGCAGATCGATGAACCTTTCTTCATTATTACCTCTTCTTTGATGTTGATAGGTGTTGCATCCCTGCTCCTTTCGATCTTTCTCCCTCACACTTTCAATAACTGGGTGATTCGATTGATCAACTACTGGACGATCTTTGCCGCCCCTATGATCGGAAGGAGTCTGATGGATATACAGCCCAGACACAGGTTCCTTATAGCATTGACATTGCCGATAATGATCGGGATCGGTCTTTTGAACATTTCACGCGACCAGGATCTCCTGGGATACCCATAGATAGGGTCGGGATCACATGCAGATGAAGGTCATAGGCGCAGATAGGCTGAGATTGCTATCATCCAGTCTCTTCAGGTAATTACAGGGTCGGGGCCGGTGGTGGAGGAGCTGGAATGTTGGATACTGTCGGTGTATCGAATGACGGTTGTGTTCCTTCGGGCATCTGATGAGGCTTCTCCAAGGATGCCTGAGGGAGGGTATTCATCGGTGGGTTCTCCGGGAGGGTTGGCATCTGCTGTTCATATCCGGATAAGGCACCTTGAGAATGATCCTGTGGGTAATCCATCATGTTCGCTCCCTCATGCGATTGTTCGATCGCCACTTCCTGGGGTTCTGCCGGATAGAACTCCAGAGGAGCGTCCGGTGTGTAGCTGCCGGTCGATATCTCCTTATCATTGGGGTCGTAGAAGTTCTCGTAAGAGGATTCAGTTGGCATTTCGCCTTCCCCGCCCTCGGGATACCCGACAACACCCGGGGTACCTGTTCCCTCTCCGGTTGGCTTATCTTTACCTCTCCTCCTGAGCACCAGGACCAGAACGATCACCAATATCAGGACTATGACCACGATCCCAACAATGATCGGGATCCATGGAAATCCTCCTTCATCCTTCTCTTTTACCGTCACCTGGATGGTTTCCGTGACATTCGACCATCCATCCGATACTTTCACCGTGAAGATATACTCTCCTTTTTCCAGATCCTTGACCGTTATGGGGTTTCCCGTTTCCTTCCATTCAGGATCCTGGTCGTGGGTCCATGTGAAGGTCAGGGTCTCATCTTCGGGATCGGTTACATTCACGGTCAAGGTAACATCGTCCCCGACGGTGATCTTGGTATTGTCAGCCGACACATCCGAGATAATAGGGGTCTGGTTCTCGATCACGGTCACCTTTATCGTTTCTACCCTGGAGTTACCCAGTTCATCGGTGATCTTTACGGAAAACAGGTAATCTCCGGGTTCAAGCCCGGTCAGATCTATCCTATTTCCGGACGCATTCCATTCAGGGTCCTGGTCATTGGTCCAGGTGTAGGTAAGCGTCTCCATGTCAGGATCGTTTGCATTTACCGTAAGAGTGATCACCTCATTCTCCTTGGTTGTCAGGTTCGCGGACTTTCCAACGACAACCGGGAGACGATTGTATATCTTCGGGAAAAGGTCCTCTGTATTGGGGATGCCATCCCCGTCCATATCGTCATCGTCATTGTTCAGGATTCCGTCATCGTCCTGATCGGTGTCAACGACCATCCCGATCTCCGAAGGGATATCATCCTGGTAATCATCAGTGATGATGGTCTTCTCGAAGGACCCGGTTTCTATGTTGGTGATCTTTATCTTGTATATGTCCAATAGGTACTGACCGGTCAATCCGTCCTCCTTCGGAACGACTATGGCTTCCACGTGTGTATCACCCGGGTCGGACAACGCAGCAACCGTAGCACCATCATCCGTCACATATTCGAAACCGTAAATCGATGTTCTGAAATCGCCGCTCCTTGAAAATGAGAAAAGATGGTCATCGCCATATTCCACTTCCAGATGACAGGAAGGGGTCTCAAGGACCATTATCAGGTAGCTCTCCATGCTCGTAGTGACAAGGAAGGGGTATGGAAATGGTTCGAATGATGTCAGAGGTGCCCCAGGAGATTCTGTTTTTAGGTCCCCTACCCTGAGATCGATGGAATTCGTTCCCATTCTGAACCCCAGATTACCCGGGGCATTGAAGGATACAGTGAGTGTGATGCCTTCGCTGAGGTCGTATACCGGATTGTCACCATCGTTATAATCCTCGATGAAATCAAGAGCGTCATCTATATTCCCGGCGGTATCGTAATAGGGAATATCGCCCCCTTCGGAACCTGTGAAATCATCCTGAGCCTCGAAGAGAACGGTATCGATATCGATGGGCTCATAGGACCATTCATGTACCATTCCTTCGCGATACCATTCGGATGTCCCGGACAATATCTCAGCGCCTGGTATCTTCACCTCGATGGTATCGATATCGTTATCGGGATCGAGGTTGAATACTTCGAACTTCAGGACAGCAGGCTGACCTGCTCCTAGTATCAGAAGACCATCAGGTATGGCAGGGTCCTCTATGTGACCTTGGTCCATGATGATCCTTGAGTTGACCTCTCCGGGTGCGAAGGAATCACCAAAGGTCCCGTGCGGTTCACCGAGGATCACAATGGCAACTGTCACCCCGATGACGATCACAGCAGCAATCAAAGCGACTATTCTTTCAAAACCTTTTTTCTGCATCAAGACCTCAACTCCTGGAGCTTAAATTTCTCCATTCTCCAATATACTACATACTGTACCAGATACCATATACACCTGAGGCGATACTTAATACTTTTTACAGGGTCACAGTATTATCTTCTGATCATCCGGTACAATCCCGGAGAGACCTCATTCAGTCTCATACCGATCCGACCGATGGACCTATCGATGGAATTGACCGATCGATGAACCTTGACGCAAAGACTGTCCCGAAAAGGAGTGCTTGTTGAAAGTACATGAGAGATCTTCATGACCTGATGATCGGTCAGTTCTTTTTGGGCTACCGGTCTCCTTTCAAGGTCGATCATATCGGCTCTTTCCAGAAGGCATTTCCATCTTGGATAGTAATCTTGGTTTTTTGTGTTCCAGACCTTATCAAGAACATAATGATTTATTATTCCCCCGTATTTCTCGAATCTCATTGACCATGGGACCCGTTTGTAGAGGAAATAATTGTTGTAAGCAAGAGGCAGAGAGCTCCACTTGCCATACAGAAGAAGGTTCAAAATGGATTGATCGTGGAGGACAATGGGTTCAAGATCATTATACAGCTCTATCGATCTGTTGAACGGATCATCAGGAAGAGCGGCTGTTTCGTAGAGAATAACACCGGAATTGAACGAGACAGCATTCACATCAAACGATCCATATAACCTGTCCAGAGCTTTCTTCTTTTCCCGTTCCGTGCCGGACCTCCGTGGCTCAATGAATTGTCCTCTCAATTTTCGATCATGAAAATCCGGTGACGCCCAGATGCCCTTCAATCCAATAAGAGGAGCAAGGCTAGCTTCCACGGTCGTATCGGCATCGATATAGAGAACCTGATCCCATCTTCTCATCCACTCGTCGAACAGATAGAACTTGTCCAATACGGTTCCGGGAAGCCAAGCAAAGTTCTTGGTCCTCAGCGTGTGAACGTCCCTTACATAGATCCCACGGTCAGTGAACCATTTCTTTTCATCTGCCGTGAGGTCATGGGCGAGCAGCAGGTAATCTCCCGTCCAGCCGGAATTGAAATATATACTTGAGAAAAGCTGTCTGGCCTGATCGATGTAGTTACTGTCAGAAAGGGTTACGATCACATTGGACGGCATGGGTCATGCACCCTTCTTCGATCGGCCATAGGCGAGACGTCCCTTGATATTTCCCATTCGCCACATGACCCCGGTAACTGTCTCGAATATAAAACCAGAAAGACCGAGCTTTGGTAGACACAAACAAAGATGTATCGGGAACATCAGGATATCCGAAGGATACATGGATCGCACCGTATTGTCTTTCTGGTCGCGACCGTCGAAAAAGACCCTATTTCTGAAATATATCAAAGCCGCCCAGTAGCCTTGTTCGAGCCTTGATCGAAATAGACTGATGAGATCTTCTCGGTGATGATGTTTGACCTTGAGATCACCCATGTAATATATGGTAATTCCTTCCTTTTTTAGACGTATCTTCAGATCGAAGTCCTCGAGTGCGTCAATATCAGTATTAAAACCCCCCACTCTCTTAAGCACTCCAGTCCTCAAAGCCAAATTTTTTGTATCTATATGATCGATCCGGTCATGTCCCGTAATATGGGACATTATATGTCTCTGACCGGCTTTTTGCGCTTCTCTTGACCAGAATCCCTTACCTATGGCGTCCTCATTTCCTTGAACCACCTCCTCGCCATCTTCTCTGATAGGATGTGTTATCTTTTCCAGCCAATCCCTTGGAACAACACAATCGGCATCTGTCCAAGCAGTAATTTTACCCTTTGCCACGGAAATTCCTCTATTCCTTGCGGATCCACGACCTTTTCTTTCCTCACGGACAGGTCTGATACGTCCATCCTTCTTCTCGTATTCTTTAATAATGTCCACCGTTCCATCGAACGACCCATTATCCACTATGATCAATTCAAAATCATCGAAGGTCTGGTCAAGACAGGAATCGAGACAATCTCTCAGTGTTCTTTCACCGTTCCTTACCGGTATGATCAGTGAAACGACCGGATCGCTCATACCGACCTCTCACCCGTGGTATTTATCTTGCTGTATCTTTCCATACCTACAGACCGGAACCATTGTATCGTCTCGATAAGACCTTTTCTCAGATTTTTCTGAGGCTCCCATCCTGTAAGTTCCTTGATCAGAGCAATATCGGGGATCCTCCAAAAAGGTTCGAACTCGTATCTCTTGACATATTTGAAGTCCTCTTCGACCCCGATCAGCTCGCAGATAAGATGGGCAAGATCAAGTATCGAGATAGGGTGGGGATATCCAATGTTAATACTCTTTCCAACAATTCCCCTGTTCAGGAGCTGGAACAATGCTGCCAGGAAATCGTCGATATGACAGAACGATCTTATCTGTGTTCCATCCCCGTGTACCCTCAGCGAGTTTCCTTCCAGTCCCCATATGATGAAATTTGTTATCACTCTTCCGTACTGGGATTCCATGTCCATGTTGGAACCGTAAATATTGAATGGTCTGATTATCAAGTAAGGGATATTGTTTTCGTTGCATCTGCTGATGGTCAATTCTTCCCCGTAGCACTTACCAACGACGTAAGGACTTCTCTTCTGGTTCAGGATTATCCGACTATGGCAGATCTCGGATAGCGATCGACCCGGTGAGATCTCGTGGCTTCCGTAAACCTCTGAGCTTGAAAAGAAAACGAACATAGCCTTTGTTTTCCCTGCGATCTCTATTAGATTACTCGTACCAATTGAATTCACTGAAAGGGTAGATATGGGATTCCTCTCGTAATCCGTTGGATTTGCTATAGTTGCAAGGTGCAATACGATATCAAGATCCGGGTAATCCCTTTCTAGTATCACCGTATCTATTATATCTGAATCCATCACTTCCATTCTTGGATCATCAAGCAGATCCTCAATGTTCTTCCAGCTCCCCGATATGAAATTATCGATCACAAGTACGTGTTCCGTTTCCTCCCGGGAGAGCAGGTATCTAACTAGATGGCTGCCGATAAAACCGGCACCTCCTGCCACCAGGAACTTTTTCCATCCATCGTCCAATTCGACCGCCATCATGAACACCTTCATATCATATACTCCGATTGCTGAACATCCGAGCGAGCCGGCATTTCCGAAGTTAGTTCATGTAATATGGTTTATTTATAGTCATTGTTTATCATTAATGCTATTCGAGATAGAAATCCAAGAATGATGAAAATATAGGTTTTTAAAAGGACCGGATATCAAATTAGGATCATAACAATAAAAAAAATTTTAAATTTGTAATACTCTTCATTTATCAATGATATTGTTACAAATTCAATACAGGTGGTTAATTTTATCATTTTTTAGAGTTTAAGGTTGCATGTACGATCCTTATTGTTTGAGAAAGATCTACGATCCATAGTAATTATCGGGTATTACCTGTTCCACACATTTTACCTGTGTTAGATAGGAGCATGCATCGTGTGGGCGACCAGAAAAATATGTCATTTTAGTGATCATGCAGTCCTTTTATTACCAACCCAGCCTTTCCTAAGATCACATCGATCAGATCCACACAAGCATAGATCGATCCTTTGATCTTTCCATTTCCGCGATTTAGAGAGGCTAGAAGACATTCCTGCTTAATCTTCTTATCTTCATTCCAGACCTTGACCGGTCCGATCCTATCACATAGGTTGATATCTTTGGCTCTAGCAAGGTTCAGCCTCCATTTCCTATCAAAATACCGATCATCACGTGTCCAGGGTTTGTCCCATAAAAAATGCTGGATGATACTGTCCGTTGGTATGTATCTAGGTTTCCATGTTGGCCTTCGGTAAGGGAAATAATTGTTGAAAAAAAGCGGCAATCGATTCCAGGTCTTGTAAAAGAATAGATTGAGGATGCTCTGATCCGAATTGGCGATCGGTCCAAATCTGCTGTGCAGGTCCATGAGCAAATTGAACATATTATCATTTGCTATGATCTTGGTATCAAAGGACATGACTCCCGAATTGAATGCTGGCTGCTCAATATCGTACATTCTTTCCAGGTCCTTGTAAGCGGTTTTCTCTTTTTCTCCGCTTAATTTATTCTGTCCCCTGAACTGATCTTGAAGGGATTTGAAATGGATATCCGGGACCGCATTGAAACCTTCCACTTCCTTCAATCCGTCCAGTGATGCCTCCACTATTATATCGGCATCCAGAAAGATCACCTTTTTCCAACGTTTGAATTCCGGTGAGAAGAGGTGGAATTTACCCAGTATGGTGGAGGGGTGTTTGGAGAAGGATCCTGTGTGCATTTTCGAGATCGGCCTCACGATGATCCCCCTCTCCATGAACCAGGTCAGATCATCTTTTTTTATCTCCTGAGCTAGAAGAAGATAGTCTCCCTTCCAACCAGAATTATGATACACGCTGGAAAACAATTGCTTGGCCTGAAGTATATATCCGGCATCCGATAATGTAACGATGACTTCACTTGACATGTTGACCTCACATCTTATCTTGAAATGATCCATCATTGATCTTTCAACGAACCATGATATCGTTCTCTACGAATACGGTTGTACATTGATGGGGAGACCGTTCTGAGCATCTTCCCGCTTATCCCAAGTCCGCTTTCCAACGTCTCCATGATCTTGTTGTTCAAAATGAGAGGTCTACTCCGGTGGACCATCATATCTTTCATGTAGCTGGTCCATTCCATGATCTCGCTCTCTGTCCATTTCCTGGCCGATGGAGGTCTATCATCTAGATCCATATCCTTTGCCAGGTCCAAATAATGCAGCCAGTCTGCAAAATATGGCCCCTGTCTTACCTTCCAGGGTTTTTGAAAAATGAAATGATCACATATTCCTTCGAACCTCTTTGGTTCCAAGGTCCAATACGGACGCACATAGAGATAGTAATTGTTGTAGATCAGTGGCATCGGGTTCCATCGATCGATGAAATGAAGATTCAAGATAGCTTGCTCGTTGTAAGGTGATAGTAGACCATATTCATGAAAAAGATCGCATATTTTCTTGAAAGTATCAACTTCGATCATTTCCGTGTCGAATGATAGGACCCCTACATTGAATGCTGTCCGTTTCATATCATACATACTTCTAAGTCTGTCCATTTTTATTCTGGATCCATTGTCTGGCAGATGTCGATCATCGTAAAACTGCTTTTTAAGAGGAATAGAATGAACATCCTCTACTGCACGGAGACCTGGTCCAACAAGCATTCCATCGAGACATGCTCGGACGGTGATGTCTCCATCCAAGAAAAGGACGCGTTTCCAGCGTTTGAAATCGATACCGAATAGATAGAGTTTCGAAAGGATCGTGGGAGGGAAATGTTCAAAGTCTTTGTCGTAAAGAGGTTCTACATTTTTTGTAATGATACCCTTGTCTTTGAACCATTGTATATCCTTGTCATCAATATCATGACATAATAGAAGGTAGTCTCCCTGCCATCCTGAATTATAATATACACTGGAGAAAAGTTGTTTGACAGGATCTATGTAATTCTTGTCTGTCAACGAGACCAATACATTTCCTTTCATCATCCCTCGACCATATTGTCCATACATCCCGGGAAGATTCCGAATATCCAGAGAACCATCCGACACCATGATTGACCAATGAAGCGGATAGCTTCATCCAACACGATTTGTTCATATGCCCATTATAGTTATTCCGATCTTCACATAATACTGGCCTCTACATCTACTTTTCGGGTGACGAAGGTTAATAACGAGCAATAACCTTTCAAGATAATGGCCATCTTTTGTTCGGATATCGCCTTGATACCATATATACTGCATAGTTCAATAATAACAGGCCGATCAAGTGCAATATGATCAATACATTTGGAATGACCGGAAGAGAGATTTAAATATTATTCGACGATTATCCCATATCCAAGTCGCTTACCCCTGGAAGTCGAATCATGAATATTCCTTTTCTTAAAGAGATCGAAGATAGAAGAAATGGGGATTCGATCCTGTGGAGATCTATGGCAGCTATCAAGGACTTTACCTGGAGATACCTACTCCTGGGAGATGTGGAATTCAAATTATTCTACTACAGGAATAGATACAGGAACAGGATATTAAGTACATCACCGATGGAGTGCAACGAGGATCTGGGATTTGAGATACACATTCTGACCTGCAAGAGGGATCTGCTGGATGCTTTATGGAGTCTGAAGAGCTTTTATCATTTCAACGATATCGATCCGATGCTTGTGGTCCATGAGGATGGGACATTCGACGATAATTGTGCAAGAACCATGAGGGACCATTTTAAAGGGTGCAGGATCATCCGATTCCGACAGGCCAATGAGGAAATGAGAAGGTGGTTGAGAGACAGGAGATATGCCAGAGAATACAGGTTACAACACTTCATGTTCCATTCACTGAAATTGTTCGATTTCTACAGATATTCAAATGCTGAAAACATATTTTTCTTGGATTCCGACCTTCTATTCTTCAGACGGTCCAATGAGGTCCTTGGTCATCTCAGGAACGGTCGGGCTTTTTTCATGAGCGACTATAGATCGTCCTATTCATTCGAGCCAAAAACACTTGGAAAGTCCCTCGGTATCGACATTATTACGAATGTTAACTCGGGACTGATGAATATACCACTCAAAATGTACGATACCGGTCTGCTTGAAAGGTTTCTGAAACTGTGTCACGACAACGGTTTCCCCCATCATGGATGGATGGAGCAGACAGCACATGCTGTTCTTCTCTCGAACGATCATGACAGGTCCCATCGTCTATCCAGAATGCACCAGATCTCATTTGCACCATATGACAGAGATACCATATCTCACCACTATGTCTATGACGGCTCCAGGAAGAACCTTTACCTGGTGGGTTTTAAACAACTGAGAAAGGCACATTTTCTCCATAGGATCTCCTGATGAACGACTTATTTCCGATGGGTGTACCGATCTATCTGTTACAGGTAATTCAAGTAAACCGAACACATTTTTTATCTGTTTGGATATCTCAGCCGGTCTGTACTTACCATTGACCTCAACTACACACACTTTTACTATACATGTTATCATTTACAGAGCACCATATCGCTCAAGAAGGTCCTATCTTTTCAGATGGTCCAAGAACTGGCTTACAATTGGAGAGCAATAAAATGAATAAATGGATAATCCCCTGAGACTTTCACGCGTCCTCATCAAGGTCACATCAGCATCCAGTGTTGTCTTGAATGCTTCCAATGCAAATTAGATACATCTACGATCCTTGCGGATCATATATACTTCTTTAACAGAAAACCCTAAGCCAATGGATAAATACTCCCTCTGCACTCAATCGAGGAATGATAGACTTTTCATCTATCCTTTTAAACTCAAGGTGAGTCAACATGAAGGTGGCCATTTTCCACAATTACATGGATAACATCGGTGGTGCTGAGATAGTCGGGCTCACCTTGGCTAGAGAGCTAAAAGCCGATCTCTTTTCTACTGTTTTCGACATGGATAAGATCAAGAAGATGGGTTTCAGTGATCTGAACATGGTTTCTATTGGCAAGGTACCGATCAATGCCCCATTCAGGCAACAGCTAGCCCTTCGTCGGTTCAGGAAACTCGATCTCAAGAATGAGTATGATTTCTATATCATGGATGGGGATTGGGCCATGTCCGGAGCTGTGAACAACAAACCAAACCTGTGGTATGTTCATTCCCCCATCAGGGAGATCTGGGACCTGTACGAGTTCACACGTCAGAACAATATTCCGTTATTGGCACGCCCTTTATTCGACATCTGGGTCAAGGTGAACAGACATCTGAACCGGAGATACATCGATCATGTCGAGAACTTGGCATGCAATTCCATCAATACAAATAACAGATTGATGAAATACCTTGGACGCAAAGGTGAAGTGATCAACCCCCCGATCGAAACATCCAAGTTCAGCTTTGGGACCAGTGGTGATTACTGGCTCTCCGTGAACCGTTTGATTAGCCACAAGCGGGTGGACATACAGATGAAAGCATTTTCGATGATACCCGATGAGAAACTGATCATTGTAGGATGCTACGAGAAGTCCAGACATTTCCAGGAGTATGCTCGATATGTTGAGGGACTCAAACCCAAAAATGTGGAGATACTGAATTGGGTTCCCCAGAAGGAACTTCTGAAGCTATATTCCAATTGCAAGGGTTTCATCACGACATCCAAAGACGAGGATTTCGGAATGACCGTGGTGGAAGCGATGGCCTCTGGGAAACCCGTTATTGCACCAGATGAAGGTGGGTATCGGGAAACCATTATAGATGGCGTTACAGGAAGATTGATTAGAAATATCGATCCGATCAAACTGCGCGATGCTGTAAAAGAGGTCGGGTCCCATCCGGAAGCTTTTAAGATTGCATGCCAGAAACGTGCAGCAGAATTCGATATTTCAGTGTTCATGAGAAAGATCCGGACTGTCATTGAAAGAGGTACACGGGAAACAGATACTTCCGGTAAAATGTAATGGGATCCTCGGTCCTCCCGATCATCTTGACCTTTCTATTTCCAATCACCACCCCCGGCAATGATCATGATCAGTCGGCCAGGTCGGAAATGTTCTTATGTGGTGTGAGCAACACTTTCAATAGTTGCATTTCAAAGATATTTTGTGATAGCGGGTTCAAGCTTCTTTCTTGGCATTATTCCGGTGCGACGGTCCACAAGGGATCCATTCTTGAAGATGAGTATCGTCGGGATGCTCTTTACGTTGTATTTCTTCGGTGTGATCCTGTTCCTTTCGATGTTCAATTTGCAAAAGAGGATCTTGCCACGATGGGTTTTTGCCATTCTCTCGATGATCGGTCCCACGATCCTACAAGGACCGCACCACTGCGCCCAGCAATCCACGACGACCAGAGGATATTTTTTCAGAACATCATCGAAGTTCCTGTCGGCAACATCCACCGTTCCTTTGGGCCATTTCAGATCAACATCCGGGATCTCATCGCCAAAGGGCTCCTCTTTGCTCTTCCCGAGAAATCCCAGTTTTCCCGTTAACCCGTTTTCTGCGGTCATCGATACCACTGTTATTATCCGGTTTATAAAGACACCTGTTAATGTCCTTTCGGCTTAATATTAAAGAGGATTTCTTTCTGTTGCAAAATTTACTAAAAATAATAATCATTAGGCCACATCCTTTCTCGGCAATAAAGTCGCATTCATGTGTTCTCATCTTTAAGAGATCGATCCAGGAAGAAGTGTTCTTCCAGATCAGTCCTTTCTTCTCTTGATGAACATCAACGTCGCAATTGCACAAGCACAGGCGATCAGGTATATCTCAAATCCTGGACTGTCCTTATCATTATCGTCATCCGCAGTGTCATCGTCCGAAGTGTCGTCGTCAACGGTGTCGTCATCTGATGTATCATCATCTCCGCCGCTCGACCCTATCCCGGTATATTCACTGGTGATATCCTTGGAATCCTGATCCCAATCACCATTCTCATCGTATCCCCTTACATAAAGGATCATGGATTCGAGACCCATCCAGTAGGATTCAGGATCCTCGAACTTTTCCCTGTTGTTATCATCTATCGGGCCCTTGGAATGAAATGTCCATTTCCAGGTGGACCAGGAACCATCAGTTCCGGTCCCAAAGAATTCTTCATTGTAGTCGTGACCCCCGTAGGAATGTTCTTCATCTATCGGGCTTCCTTCCCACGACTGTTGAGGGCCACCACCTCCTTCACCGTATGCCCATATGCAGTAGAATCCCTTGATGATATCATCTGACCCGGTTCCGGTTGCTGTTATGGTATAGTCGTAGCTAGTTTCAGTTGAGCTAATGTCCATCGTGAATGAATCGATCGTCAATTTAAGAGAGGGATCCGTCGGAGTTGCCTGAGCAGGGTCCTCATTGTCCGACGGTGGGGTGATCTCCACCTCGCTGGAATCACCCTTGAAATCCTTATTAACATAATCGTGGGCCCAGTAACCTCCATCTCTAATTTCAGAACATGCAGACACATCGACCACCGATGGTACAATAGTGAAGAGGTCCAGTGGTAGCTCAACGGTCAAGGTAGAGGTTCCTTCTCCCGAGACATCCGAGATGGGAGAGTTGGTCCCGTCCACTGTGTCACCTGTGATATACTGGTCATCCTCGGTTATGGTTACGGTCAGATCAGCGGACTTGTCCCCGGTTATATCCAGGTAGAAATAATAATGGTAGTCCATACCCGAAGTTTCAATGGTTATTCCTGCAAGGGTTGTTAGTTCCAGGACGATCGGGTCGCCGGTTGTTTCCGAAGAAAGCAATGTAATATCGATATTGTCGTGGAGTTCCGTATCCTCGATACCAATGTATTCCACATCTCCCGTGGAGTCCGTATGTTCTATATCGGCCACAGCCCATACACCAGGGAACAGGAACAGCAGCAATCCAAATAATGACACAACTACAAGTGATATCAGACACTTATTTTTCATGTGATTCCCCCGAAATCACGGATAGAATTGCAATGCTTTCTATATAAGCCTTTGGTTTTTCCAGATTATTTAAAATTTTATACTAAATTCGTCGGTTTCGAAAAAAATATAATCCATTCGCATTGGAATATATTTTGAGTTCATCTATTATATTCAAACTTTTTTTTAGAGAGCCGTCACTCCCTGAGGCATCAATAATCCAATATAGATGAAATTCATCATGAAATACAGGTTATCTCCACATTAATAAGTCATTTTAATAAGTGATATGCGAAAAAATTGAGATGGTATGGCAGATATTCATGAATTCAGTTCAGGAAGGGACCAATAAAGGCCCTCATTCCGATCATCTCAGTTAAATAGTCACATCTCACCCACCGAAGGATCTCGTTAATGGAGTGGATCGAAAATGATTGGTGGGCCATGCTGGTTCTGATTCCTACGTGATTTCCAATATACGCTTCCGATATAGTATCATCGATATGACCAATTCCCGTGGTATTGGTTTATCGATCGGAAACTGAACAGAGCCTTTTCCTCTCCTGTAATCCTTCAATTCATCGGCGAATCTATCTATAACCGTGGGATGTGGATAGAGGCCAACATGCTTCTTGTAGCCTGCTATCATGATCTGTTGGTCTCTTTTTCCATCCTCTACTAAAGAAAATGCAGGGATATCGAAATTGAACGTCTCGATCGCATCTGGAGCCGCTTCCAAGATGCATTCCTTCAGGACAAGCAAAGCTTTCTTGGTCCCTTCCGGTTGATCGTTAATATAATCATCGATGGTTTCATATTTGACCAATCCAGAACCTCCCGGATACATCGGATCATTTCACCGATGAGGGCAACCAGCCCAACAACACGGTCGGCGTTTTCCTTTTAAAAGCTCCGCACATACTCGGCTGATATGATCTTTTCTTGTTTCCTGTTTCTTCACGGAAATAACCCAGCAGATCCATTCATTACGTGCAAGCGATGTGAGGTCATTCCATGCATCTCGGACCGCTGAAGAAGAGATCAATGCTTCCCGCAGGTCGGCAGGAACTTCATGAACCACGCCTGATGCGATCTCTCTTTCGGGCATTGTTGTAACAATAGGTTACTTGGATAATTTCTTTGTCGTTGAATGATCATGGTTCGTCGAGAATACTTGGTGGGCCAGGCCGAGCCCACTCAGAATAATAACTTAAATCATTTATTATACTAAATGATAATCGACCAAAAACATTCAGTATGTTGGATCATTTTGATGACGAGATCATCTTCTGAAGGTACCTTTTTTCCTCATCCAATGTCATACCTTCAATATCCTTACTTATCTTATCACGGATACTTCTCATCATTTTAACTGAATCAAATTTCTTTCCTTCAGTCATAACCAACAACCTCCCAGGGAGATCGGATCTCCACTGTCCCGTATCCTTTCTTGATATTCACAGAATTATAACCCCTGATCCTTTCGATGTTTACGATATGTTTGAAATTCCAGCTGATAATGATATCAGTTTTGACCACGGTGGCGATCGCAATATGCTGTGAGTCCGCGAGAAATCTTTTCGATATCACCTTTTCTTTCAAATATGCTACGGACAATTCGTTTGATTCCTCGGTCAGCGATACTTCTTCGATGAATTCTCCTGGTATCTTCTCCATGACCTGTCTGACCTTCTTGGGTGCCTTGGAAAGCTCTGCTCTGGTAATATCAGAAATTACCGCGATCTTCCGTCCTTCAGAAAATTCCTTAATCAGTAACTTTGATGCTATTACGAACTCATCGTCCAGGCATCCCCCGATAACGGAAGTATCGATGTAATATCGTTCTTTCTTGTTCATTCCAGATAATACATCGTCTCCTGACTTATTAAATTGTTCGTCATTGGGTGAATGAAACTAAAACAATGGCACCTTAAGATCAGTTAATGGGCCAGGCCGGATCTGACTTGGTATTGAGCACGAGTGAAATACTGAGAGTATAGGTGCTCAACCTCCGCCGAATCAGATCGGAAAAAAATGACCGGGTGATTCGACTAGGTTCGAATCCGGATATATCAATGAAAAATTGTTCCCTGGCCCATTCTGCAGTATCGAATTGATAAGAATCGAATGGGCCAGGCCGGATGCTCATAAAAAAATCTGAGACCCAGTATACAAATTAGATAATATGGTCTCAGCCCTCGCTAAATCAGTTGATATCAAAATCAATTGGCGATTTAGCTTGGTCCGAATCCGGATAATATGTATATTGTATTTTCCCCGGCCTATTCTCTACAATTGAATATTTATTAATAAGAGAATGGGCCAGGCCGGATTCGAACCGACGACCACCCGGTTATGAGCCGGATGCTCCACCAGGCTAAGCTACTGGCCCAAGTGTTTCTGGACAATAGGAGTAATAAAGGGTATTATTAAAACCATACGGTTCGGTCCTTTTACATGATCGATGTCCTTACCGCATCAACATAGTCCTCGATCATCGACAGGAGAATTTCCGAAACCCCCATCCTCATCTCAACACTTTCAGGCTGGATGGCCATGATAAGGATATCCTTTGGTGCCCCATCGGTAATCCTTGCCAGTTCTATAGCCCTCATCAGGTCCATCTCGTGAAGTGATCTCCCCGAGAGCTGTTTCACAGTCTCCGCCTCCTCCGGGCGGAACAACCTGTACTCACCGGGGGCCCCCCCGAAATCCGCTGCGTCGATGATGAGGACCTTCTCGTAGCCTTCCATGTCGTGGATGATCCTAATGCCACCGACACCTTCATCCACAAGATCAACGTCAGCAGGGAAGTTATCGATCTCTTCGAGTCTGGAAATCAGAAGGGGGCCGATCCCGTCGTCCCCCATCATCTGATTGCCTATTCCAAAGATCGCCTTCTTCATGATGTTGATAAAAGCTACAAGTTATTAAAACAGCACTATTCTTCCTCCCCGTCGGAATTATACGTCACACGAATGAGGAGTTCAAATTCATTGGAATCATCTGTCCACGTTATGAAGCCTATACCGTTCCTCATTTCCTGGTCCCCTGCTTCGACCAATCTAACTACAATATCGAACTCCGTCCCCCCTCCGACCTCGTCCATTTGAACGAAGATCTCTCCTTCAGAACCATGATCGTTGGAATTTGTATCAACCAGCTCTCTCTCCCCATGGATCCCCAGCTCGAAGGTATCGGGTTGGTTCTCTCTTCTAATGAGATCTGGTTCATCTGTCCATGTAAGATACGCAGAGATCGCTTCCATACCTTCGTCAGCCTTGATCCTGTAGGTCATCTCTTCTCCTTCCATCACCTCATCGGTTATTGCAGTGATATCCGCTTCCGGACCATTGTCGGTCTCATCGAACCTATCGAGGATTTCTTTCGGATCTAATCGTCCTATGTCATCAAGTGGATCGTCGGATGTGATACCAATAAAGGTTCCGAAAAGAATGCCTATTAGGGCAACGGGAAACATCGATCTATATGGATTGGGCCCGATGAATTTCAAATATCTTTTTTTGAATTTTCCTGCAGCTCCCTTGGATGGTTTGGGTTCCGTTCCCCATTTACTGGGTATATCTCTGTCTGGAAGTGCCTTGTATACCGATAGATAGCAACAGAAGAATGCAAGATGGACACCAAGTAAAATAGGTAGATACAAGGCCAGAGAACCGATGTAGAAGGTCCTAATATTCTCGATCGAATACAGAGCCAGCTGGTGAAGCGGAACTAACCCGGCAATATATATTACTCCAACGTAGGTCAGTATCTTCTTCTCTTTCTCACTGGCAAGTGGGAACAATGAGTATATGATCGCTATAGCGTATATAGAGACAAATATCACTGTCACGAATGCATTGGACCCAGTGATGAACCCATATTTTATATTCCCCCACATCCAACCAATATAAAGACCCATTAACACTGAAGGCCATATGATCTGTTGAACTATGATTAACGATCCATAGAATATGATCGTCAGTAGAAGGAACTTTTTATAACCTTTTGGAAAGACATTGCTTTGCTGGTACATCTTGACGAGCCAGATGTAGAAGAGTACGATCGAGGCTATCAATATGGCCAGACTTATCAGACCGGATACCAGAATGGTCAGGATCGGCTGAATTGGGTGTGGCTCCCTTGCCAACCACATTAGTGAAAGGCTGGTTTCAACGAAGTTGAGAAGGATACCCAGGATGCTGAGACCGATCGCCATTACTCCGAACTTAACTGTCTTTTTCATTCTGGTCCTATCTTCCAATGAAACCAATTCACCTCCACTTACCAACTCTTCACCTCTGGGATATTGTGAGTATCCACTACTTAGAATAAAAAACTTCGGGGTAATATCCGTGAGACTTTTTGGGACCCCTATTTTTTGAAATTCACATCAAGGTAATGTGTGGAGCAGGAGATACAGGGATCGTAGGCGCGAACGAGCATCTCGAGCGTCAGCTCGATCTCTTTTTCAGGCTTCCCGACAAGTGTAGGACCGATGGCCTCCATGTCCTTCTGGATGTTGGCATGGTTCTGGTTCGTGGGAATTATGCAGTTGGCCTTCACGCAATTGCCCAGCTCGTTGATGGTATAATCGTGGAAGAGTATGCCTCTTGGTACCTCAACAGCTCCCACCCCACGTCCCGCTCTTACCTCTATCTCGTTTTGCTCTTCCTTCAGACCCCTTGAAAGCAGGTCATCGATAAGCCTCGTGGAATCGACAAGGGAGTCCACGATCTCCACAAGCTGTGCGATGGAGTTCATGTACGGATTGTGGCAGACGGGTTTCAGGCCGAACATCTCCGCCACTCCCTTGGCGGCATCCGACAGGAACCTGTAGTTCAGATTGAACCGGGCTAGCGCTCCCACCATGTAGGAGTCCCGGTTGTGTTTTGCATGCTTGGCAGTCGATTGCGGGACCACGAACTCGTTCGTAATGCTCAGATAATCCTCGGGAGGCCATCTCCCTCCATCGGTGGAGGCGATGTCTCCCTTGTAGTAGGCATAATGGTCGTCTGCTGTCAGGCCTATGAACTCTGTCTCCCGGTGGAAATCCGGCAGCTTGTCCGCGTTCGCAAGGACTACTTTGGCAACCTCTCCCGCCGTACCAAGGGCCTCGACAAGCTGTTCTCTAACCCCGACCAGCTGTTTTTCTGTCGGTATCGACGTGAAGCCTCCGACAGCGAGAGTGATCGGATGGACGGTCCGACCGCAGGTCAGGTCGGAGAGATAGTTGGCCAGACGGTGCAGCTTCACTATCTTCACGACAGCATCCGTGTGCGTTCTTGCCAGGGGAACCACCGAAGGTGCTCCGAGAAGGTCGGGGGCAACAAGATAACCCACATGCAGCGAGTGGCTCTGAAGGTTCTCCCCGTGAAGGGCAAGCTTCCTCAGGAGTTCGGTCTGCTCCGAGATATTGACTCCCATTGCTGCCTCGGTGGCCCTGAGGGATGCCAGAGAGTGGCCGATGGAGCATATCCCGCAGATCCTGGAAGT
>JAFGLL010000047.1 GCA_016928095.1 Thermoplasmatota archaeon | reverse complement strand
GGTCACATGGGTGACTATACTTCCATCCCTTAACAGGAAAACATGCACATATTCCCAGGAGGTGAAGGTATAGGTCTCTCCCTTATCATAATAATCATACTGATGAAAGGTCGTAGGTGAGAACGGATCGAGCGGATCATCGATGTAGTACATGTAAGTGGCAGTTCTGGCCCCGTCGTACATTGTATCGAACTTGAGAGCTCCGTCCTCGATGTTCGTCCTTGCAAGGACATTTTTATCACCGGGATGGAACGGAACAACTTCTTCACCATCCGTCAACCCGTCATCATGGTCTCCGAATTTGTCCACATCGGTGTTCCTATTCTTCGGATGTGTTCCGACAATGTATTCCTCAAGGTTGTTCAGTCCGTCACCGGAATAGCTGTGGTTGTACAGGGCATACACAACATCATAATCGGTACCGGTCCAGGTATCTGTTACGGTACTGTAGGAATATGTCAGGCTCGAGTCGACCATTGCTTCAGCCCAGTGAATATCCTGCCCCGTGTAGGGTATGACTATAAAAAAACTGCACCCGTACATCGGTGCAAGACCATTGTAGAAGTAACCTTCTGGGACATCGAATGCAAAACTCGTTATGGACGGTCCTTCTGTTTTTTCCGCATATCCGTGGACAGTATGAAGTTTGCTTTGTGGTTTGGAACCGTCACCGGACCAGATCTCGATACATTTCACCTCATCCCCCGTGGCAACCATCACCTCTACCCTGACAACCTTCTTCAACTCGTTTGGATCGAAGTCGATCTCTTGGGCAATCATGGTCCCGACGGCGTTGATCGATCTGAACTGATCCTCTTTCGCACCGAAGGCAACCATCATAAAATGACCAGATGGATCGAGGTCGACGTATCTGTCGCTGTAATTCCTTGGACTTATAATAAGATCGGAATCCGGGCCGATGAAAGGTTCTCTCGTGGCATACCAGACCTCGTATCCGTCAGGCAGACCGTCCAGATCGGTGTCGGGGACCCCGGCGTTGCATTCTCCGGTACCCGAACCCTTGAACTCGAACGTTATCCCATCGAAATCCCAGCTTCCCATGACACCGTCCATCTTACCGTTCAGATTGATGTCCTCACCCTCCCAGACCTGAAGCATGCAATCATAATCCAGTCCTCCACGCCAGTGTTCAGAGGAATAATATGACCCCCAGAAACCCAAATTGTATTCACCGAAGTAATACCAACCATCTATCCATCCGTCAGGAAGACCGTCACCATCAGTGTCAGGCTCAAGTGGGTCGGTCGAATCACCATGGTCCGCATCCTCGTTGAAGATCAGGTTCAGATCGAAATAATCATCGTTACGGGCTTTCCTCTCGAACCAGCTACCGATGGAGTATTCGTTCGGGGATCCAGTAACATATAAGCTCAATTCCACACAATCGCGTATACTGTCCCCGTCCGTGTCACGGTCCGTTGCTGAGGTGGAATACAGAACAACCTCATCATGATCCGAAATCGCATCCCTGTCAGGGTCGTCTGAAAGCGGGAATGAATTGTTTGCGGGCATCAGTTCCTGCCAATCCAGTAACAGATCCCCGTCAGTGTCCCTATCCATGGGGTCCAGGCTCAGATTGGATATCACGATCCGGTCAAGGTTCGCCAGACGTATGAAATGGAACCTATCCACAGGAAAACCGTCGGGAACATTACTTTCAGTACCGAGTTCCGATCTGAGCAACGGGTTGAGATCGTCCGGAAGCAGATCAAGATCGCTCCGTATCTCCAGCTTGTAACCCCGAGAACCTCCGAAATTGACCTGGCCCACATAATCCATCTCGATGGCCAGCATCATGATATCATTGCACAACTCGTCATTGTAATAACCGGCAGGGGTATCCACGATCTTACCGATACTGCACCAGAGAATATTGTACGACCTGGTCTCCCATTGGACTTCAACCGGCTCGTCAGAGGTCCCCGAATAATTGAAGATGATGACACTGTTCAATACATCGTTGATGTATTGTTCCTCGGTATCGTTCAACCTGTAACATTCGGAATACAGGTTCTCCGGGCCGGTGGACCCGAAAGCATCGCCCTCGCTGGCCCTGACGTCCATGGAGGGCATCATATTCCCCAGATCGAGATCATCGAGATCACTGTAAGCATCATTCATCCGCTGGTTCTTTACGGAACTGATACGGTAAACGTTTCCAGGACTCACCTCCGAAAGCGGATATTCAATGTACGAGGAGGTATTGACCCATAACGGATTTTCCTCTCCATCCTTACCGTATTGATAATCCCCCGTGATCAGATCCACGCCTTCAACGTAGAACATCGGCGAATACCTGTATGTAGCTCCAGCAAGTTGTGACCATGTCTGATGAGGATCTGCACAAGCTGGTTCGATCCATTCCTCGAAATCGAAAGTGTCTTCTGTCTCGAGAAGGGATTCGTTGAAATAGTTCAGGAGCTCGTATCCATCAGACAATCCGTCCCCGTCCATGTCATAAGTGAAAGGGTCCGTGACGTTGTCTATCCTGATCTCAACACCTCTTATCGTCAAGGCCCCTCCAAGGCCATCGATGATGATCGGTACATCGATATCATCCTCAATGGAACCGGTATAAGCGGGATCAAACTGAGCATCCCTAAGATATTCGTTCAACTCCTCGGAAAGATCATATGTTGTGTGGGTGGATTGTGCAAGATCGCTTGAATGATAGAAAGGATAGGTATCAACTCTGAGATCCTGATCGTTGCAGTATCCCTTGATCTGGTGATCATTGTATTCACTATAATATACCTGACCACCAAATAGACTATAGGAATCAAGATCATTGTTCCATACACATGCCGCAGTAATGGGCGTTGTCTGTCCCAGTTCTATAATTTTTACTATATAGGTTGCCCCAAAGTGTTCCTCCCAGCAAATATGGCCCCCCCAGATATATATGGGCCGGTCACCACAGATACTTAATGAAGAACCTGATTGTGGGTAAACCTGTGATATCGATCTTGTTTCATGATCATACAGCATTATCCAATAACCATTCTGGTCTCCTTCGATGTATACGATCCTTGTCCCGTATATGTCCACCTGTTCAAAGTTCAAGGTGGTGGTATCGACGGTCATGATATGCGGGGCAAGGTCGGCATTGTCCGGCTCGTCTTCCTGGACATCTGCCAGTATCCCGAGGTTCGCCATTCGAATATAGTTGTAGGTCGTGCCACCGTCAATTTCACTCGAGATCCAAACAGCCGTTCTTGTATAGATGGAGGCAGGTCCAATGATCTCGGGAGTGGCAGGTTCCTCTATCTCGATCAAATGCATGCTGTCCATGGATCGGACATACAATTTCCTTTCGGTGATGCCACCATCGTTTTCGGATATCCAGAGAACGTTACCATCGGATATCTTGGGACATAGTCCGAAATGATCCATACCATTGATAGTTGAGATCTTGACAGGTTCCAGATTTCCCGGACCCTTTCGAAGGTCTGTATAATAGATGTTTCCACCATTGTAATTACCGGCATCATCATGAAAGACCATCTCTCCCATGCTTGTTGTGGGGGAAGAGGATATGATGACCGGATCGATCTCTATGTCATATTCACGATCGGTTGATAGATTGTATCCGTATGTGTTTCCGCCAGTAGAAAATACGGTCATATTATCGTATGTATCAAGGTCAAGGTCGTTCCCATGGTCCGGATTCGTGAATGTCCTTTGAGTGCATATGCTTTCGAAGGTTATCCTTGCACTCGAGGCATGTCCCCAGACCGGGACATCCTCAATGCTATATGGTGATGAGGATCCCGTGATGGTTGTTATAAATACCTCATCATTCTTGATAAAGACCAATCTGTCGATACCTACCGATGTTCCGGTAATGTCCGCTGTAATGAGCATCAGATTCAAACCCATCTGGTCTAGTATGAACTTGAATTCATACCATTCGAACACTTCGCTCAGGATTTCGGAGAATTGTGATGTGCCGCCAGAGATCCTTATCTCGAACCTACCTGGATCCTGGCCCCCCTCGTCCTTAGCCCGGATATAAACCTTGTATTCCCCCGAATTATCAGACGTTATTCGAACAGGAACAACGACGAATGCGTCATGATTGTTGCCGTTTATGACATATTTGCTGTTGACGGCAGCCGGATCGTTGATCTCAGTGCAAGGTGTTTGTGTATAATGCTCCGCCTCAACATAGAAACCTGAATGTGTTCTTTCGTAACCGTCCAACAGATCGTCCTGGTCGATATCACTTATTAGCGGGGTTCCAATTACCGGGGGATTCTCGACATTACCATCTTTCCTCAGCAGCAAGTACTTATCCACTACCACCTGGCCAGGACCGTTCACATCATCAAGATAACCTTCGATATGGTGTGAGGTCACCGTGAACCAGTTCGTCTGGTACCAGCTGTAAAACGGGGTCAGATCATATGTTTCGTCACAGGAACTAGAAACATTGCCAGTGAAATTGATGCTGACCTTCTGATCCGATGCACCATCAAAATATTTCGCCCTCAGGGCAAGGGAATACAGATATTCTGTCGGAGTAGGTCCGGACAGATAAATGTCAACAGGAACGATATTGCTGTCCCAGAGCTGTTTGAACGCACCCGAATCGTTCACCTTTGAAGGTTCAACGAGGTACTCGCATTCGAACAAATACTTGCCCTGCTCCTTCTCGGCAATATCCCCTATGAGATCACCATCGCTGTCGTAACCATATACCACCGAATATGATAGAGGAGCTATCATATTGAGATAGAAATCGTTCCTGTCATCGATAACAGTCCGGTGAGGGGTCATGTAATACCAATCATTGTTCTCTTTCTTGCGTTCTGTTAGCTGGGATGCTATCATTCCGTCCTCATCAGTGTATACAGTATTCACAATATTATAATCGGAATCATAGAAACGTACCGGTAGATCCGGACATGATGACCCGTTACGGTCGCTTACAGAAAGGGATATCGACCAGTTCCCGTAAACGATCGATCCCTCTATCAATTCAAATGTTATGTTGAGGTAGCATTCATTGTCAAGGAAACATACTTTGGTGTTCATCAGTTCCATATATCGGTTGATGTTCTGGAAGCTTGATATCCTATCAAAGGTGATATACGATTGTGAAGAAAATAAGTTCAGAACGGAATCGTTGAAAATTACATTATCGAAGTACACCACACTATCGTTGATGAACATTCTTTTATGATTGTCGTTCACCCTACTATCCGATATGTCCATGGTCGAATTCTGTATCTGGAAGGTAATCTCGTTACCGGATAGATCGGTGCGATCCACGTGACATGTTGTGTTCTCGATGAACAATCCAATATAATTTTCATCTATATGATTTGAATAAAGTATGTGTGGTAGATAATTATCACTGGCGACCTTTGACCTGTTCTCCCAGAGACGGATACCCGTGTTCGAATTGGATGTGACATCACAATATCGGACCATGGGAAGTGAATCGTTGGATAATATACCGATCTCGTTCAGATCGATCCGGTTATACTCAAATCTTGGAGTGGTGAATACCTTGATCCAGTCGATCCGGGCAGGGATAGAGCTGTAATAGATCTCGAAATGGATCTGGATACATTCGACTCCCATATCATTCAAGGTCGAGATATCCGTGATATTATCCACTATACTTGAATATGGACCAACGACTTCACCTGTGCTCCCGTCAAGGATGGATATTCTCACATCCTGGACATCGGTCAAATCCTTGTCAACGGCAAGATATGCCCATGTCGTATTTGTGTTCTTTTCAAGGATCCGGGTGTAACCGTATCCGTATTTGGAAATGTTCCCCACGATGAAATAATCAATGTATATCTTCGGATTCTGGCGCTGGTTGTAGTTCTCCCAGGCCCTCGACCGGAACTCGAGATACCTGTAGGTATTCCAGTCTATCGCACCTGATCCGAACTTTTCCTCGAACAGGTCGAATATCTTCGAATGAATGGTCTCCTCGTTCTCAAAAGGTGTGATCGTATCATGTTCCTGGGCAACTATGTAATATGTGTTTCCGGAGACACCACCGTTGTATGAATAATCCCGTGTAGTCCATCTGATCTCCTTAAAAGATGAATTCGTCTCATCCCGGAGAATAATGGAAATATCAGCCATGTTGTAAATGCTGCTATCGATCTGTCCCTCGAAATGTGTCTGGACCGTACAGTTGGGATCCACCTCACCGAAATATTTGTAAACGATCACGTTACCGTCATGGCCGGAACTTGGGATCAAACTGGTTCCCTCGATATACAGATCGCTTCCGGACCCTGTCCAATGGTCCTCGATCGTGTAGTATTCCCCACCGTCATAGGTTTCCTCGACGGTCCAGTTATCATCCCAATCATCATCCCATTGCTCATTCCATGTAACGTTTGTCGAGTTCAGGTTGGCATATCCGTTTCCGATCTCGATATCATCGGCATACACCACATCTGAAACAGAATCGAATTCGCAGTCCAGGGACCGATATGAGCTGTAATACAGACAATAACCATCCAGGGCCGGTTCATCCGACCCGGACACCTGGAACTCGGCCTTGATCTTGATGGAAGGATGAGCCGTGGTATTGATCCATCTCAGGTTGATGGTGTCGGACATCAGTTGATCGAAACCGTCTATGGTCAGGTTGGTCTCACCGTCAAGGATGGAAACATGGATACTGGAATTTCCCGGTTCCACTTTGTCCAGCACCAGTGAACCAAAAATGGAGCCGCCATATACATTGATCGGGCCAGACAGATAATAATGACATCCGGGATCATCGGATTCACCGAATATCTCAAACTCACGGATCCTGGCAATCGTATCCTGGTTATAATTGGAGTCGGTCACGTAAAGTCTGACCTTCTGGGTCGATACGACCGAACCGAGGTTGTGGATTCGAACCGGTTCGGTATTATCATTGATGTTGAACTGTGAATACCAGTTGCTCCCGGTCCAGGTCTGGACCTGATAATCAAAGGTCAGGAAATCCGATCTGTGATGAACAATGAAATGTGTAAGGTTTACCTCTTCTTCGAAATCGAAGACCGCATAATGAGGTTCTCCGACATAGCTGTTCCATTGGTTCCACCATTCGGAGCTTGTGACACCATCATACATTCTCTCCTTGCAATACATCGGTTGATAGGTGGAATCCACCTGAACCGAAGGGCAGGTCAGAGCATAATTCTGATAACCGGTATCATATATTATGCGTGAATCCACGATTTCTGTACCTATCAATTTCTCTATACTTTCCGAAGTGTCAAAGTCCTCGAAAATATTGGCACTGTCGACCTTGATGCCTATCCCGGTATCATTGACATGATTTCCAACGATCATCGGATTGGCAAAAGGCGATGCGTATATACCCACATCGTGATGATGGATACTGCAGTTAAAAATAAGAGGGAGGGCTTGATTTACATAGATCCCAAATTCGTTACCATCACTTATCGTCGAGTTAAGAACGGATACATCGGATGAGCATATCTCTATCCCTCTTTGATACTTGGCTTTTTCAATGGTGCAGTTGGATATTCCTCCGACACTTCCAAGGCCATATACAATGGTGTAACCGTCACAATTACCGGTCTTTGTGAATTTCGTCCCATCCGTAATATACAATGCTCCGCCGTCCTCGACCTCCAATTTCGTATTGACCGTATTTGCTTTCACGATAACATTTTTGAACAGTAATGTTTCACCAGTTCCAATGGTGATATCACTGTCCAGATAGATCGTTCTGTCGACATCGTAATACCAAGTATAGCCGTCCCCGTCCCAATATGAAATGGATCCGTTCGAATACCCTTGGTATACGGCATATCCATCGAACGTTGTAATTGAAGGATCGATGAACAGAGGATAATTGACCGAATTTGATAGTATCTCCCTGGGAATGATTATCTCGTAATGAAGAACATCCTTGCCTTGTGTGTATCTGTGTTCCAATGTGTATCTTTCGACAGTATCCTGGATCTCGAGGAAACCGGATTCCGTCCTGATTTGCTGAGGCGACGTGACAAGGACAGGGCTTGGCATACTGAAAAGATCATTTTTCCTCTGATCATCATACAGTGTGAGATGGTCAGGTATATAATGCTGAAGATATTGTATATGACCAGAACCTTTCATGGGCGTCAGGTCCGTATCAAGGGAAAGAGTGGAACGAAAAACAATATCATTTGTAATGTTCCTTGGTGGTGACCTGATGATGATCGTTTCCTTCAATCCGCTGACCGTGGTCTTATATTCAATTCCATAAAAACCTTCTTTTTCTATATTTATCCTATTGGTTTCTACAGGATCTGAGAAATAATAATGTTCAGGACCTGTTCTCCCGAATAAATAATCTTCATCTTCCCGATATGATGTGTTGTTTTCGTAGAACTTGAAAGAATCCATCTTGATGCTTGTATCTCCATACTCGAACGTGAAGACCGTATCATCGGAAGTTCGATCATTGAATCTTATCCTTTTTATCTCATTTCCGGAATAATATTCATATGATGATGTCGGATCCATTGTAAAATCCAGGTCTATATGTATACCCTTACCTGTATTTTCTGGGTTGGTAAGTGTCTCGATCGGATCGACCATCACATTCATCAGCAGTGTTGTAACGAATAAGCTTCCTATTGCAATATTCAATAAAGATATTGTTCTCCTCGAGACAATCATGCTGCCTCCCTCCAATATCAGAATGACAACAACATATAGATATCATTAACATTATAAACTTTTTGTAATTGATCAGTCATCTGAAGCTGTATGATGTTGTCACCTTTTTAGTTTGGAGTTGCTTAGCGCTAACCCCCAACGCAAAGGGAGACACATGTCTTTGGTCTGCACACCATCTTGACCGGAACCTTCTCGGATAGATATTAATAATAATCGCATATGCATGTAAGTGATTACTTACAGGTGATGGTATGGCCAGCGAGGATACAAGGATAGATTAAAAAGATATGGGAATATTGTATTCCACCAAGGGCGAAGTTCATGAACGTTTTCGGATGGATGGAAGGCTTCAGTCCCGTGGTGCAGGCGCTTTTCGGCACACTTTTCACCTGGAGCCTCACAGCTTTAGGGGCTGCGGCCGTATTCTTCTTCAGGAAACCCAACAGGAAGCTCCTGGATTCCATGCTCGGTTTCGCCGGAGGCGTGATGATAGCCGCCAGCTTCTGGTCGCTGCTCGCACCGGCCCTCGAGATGGCAGGGAACGATCCCATGCCCTCATGGATGCCTGCATACGTTCCTGCCGGGATCGGCTTCATGGCGGGGGGACTCTTCCTTTGGGGGGTAGATAAGATGCTTCCCCATGTACACCCGGGATTGAAGAGTGCAAACCCCGAAGGGATCAAGACCTCCTGGCAGAGAAGCACGCTCCTGGTACTTGCTATCACGCTCCACAATATACCCGAAGGTCTGGCAGTGGGTGTTGCCTTCGGCGCGGTCGCAGCGGGTTACCCGAGCGCAACTCTCGCAGGAGCCGCGGCACTGGCACTCGGGATCGGCATCCAGAACTTCCCAGAAGGTTTCTCCGTTTCGGTTCCGCTCCGAAGGGAAGGGATCTCCAGGCTGAAGTCATTCTGGTACGGTCAGCTGTCCGGTATTGTCGAACCGATCGCAGGTGTGACGGGAGCCCTCCTGGTTGTTATTATGAAACCCCTGCTCCCCTATGCTCTTGCATTCGCTGCCGGTGCCATGATATTCGTCGTGGTGGAAGAGGTCATACCGGAAGCGATGAGCGAGAAGAATACCGATCTTGCAGCGATGTCGGTGATGCTCGGGTTCCTGGTGATGATGACGTTGGATACCGCTCTTGGTTGAATGAATTTTCGGGGGACCCTTTCCTGTAAATGATAAGCAGCTCGAACGACATTGTTCGATCACTTCATTTCTATCCCAAATCCAGGAAGCTTAAATATCCCAGATAGGATGGTTATCCCATGGAAAGAAAGGATCTTAACTGGGGGATCATTTCAGCTATAGTCGTGATCATGGTTATACTTGTCACCATCGGGGTTGCTTTCCTTTTCGCCGATCTCGACAACGATGGAACGGAAGGGGATAACGATGATATCGACACGACCAGAGGCGAATACAGCGAACTGGACAGGTCCATTTTCAGGGGTCTCTCCATGGAACAGGTATATGAGAGGACCAGACAGGCGATCGGGTCCCCGGAACTGGAGAAAAGGACCATTATCTACGACCATTCCTTCGAGAAGGAGGTACATTACAGGTTCACGGATGGAAAGTACCTCATGCTCAGGACCGAGTTCTTGGATGGCGAGCCGTTCGATCACTTCATTTCAATAAACCTGAACATGACGGGTGAAGGAGAGATCGTCTACGATCCAATGTATGCTGTGAATGAGACATTGGACTACTTCAGGGACCTATTGTCGTTCTTCGATCTCGAACTCGGAAATGATATCGTTACCGAATTGGAGGGAAGGGTCATGCAGACCAGCGGATGGAGGGTCATTGTGAAACAGATCTTCAACGGCAATCTGCTGACGAATAAAGGTCTGATGGCGGAGGTGGACCTGAACACTGGCAAGGTTACGCATATCTGGGTCTATGATTGGTTGTTCATAGATGAGGTGAAGCTTCCAATATATGACTGGGACCACGGCAGCCAGGAGATACTGGAAAGTCTGACCAGAATGAACTATACCACTCAAATACTACTGGAAGCAGAACCTTATCCAAGCTGGGGCTTGGGATGGAGTGAATTCGTTCATCAGGAAGTAAACGATACCTGGATCGACCATCTGGGTTATGCGTCGGTGATGGGACGATACTGCGGCATTCTTTCCATCGAGTACTGGTCAACGGGAAATTTCTCGACCCTATATCGTGACCCATCGGAATGGGATAACGAGATAACGGTCTGGGTTAACGGGACGGTTGTTTGCACCCATAAATGGTTCTTCGACACCCAAACAGGAAAGCTCCTGAAGTGGACGCTCACATCCGTTGGATCTTCAACAGAACAGGACTTTCCCGAGAACCTCGATCGCTCAGATACGACATGGGATGAGAGGTTCGGGTCCATGTACCCGGATAAATGATCGGTCGAGTTCATTTGACCCATCTCAATACTCCACTATAATTGATCTCGGACGATGGTCTTTTGGATCCAAGGAGATTACTATGACACTATTCTCCTTCTTCCTCGCACCATGATCACATTAATGAGGTGAAGCCTGGCTGACGCTTTCAGGAAATGAGCCGGGAAAACCGATCAATGCCGGTCTTCCCTTTCGAGCACCCTTACAGAATCTCCCTTGATGGTAACAGGTATGGACACCATCGCCTCGAAGAGCTCCACTGTGATCTCTTCCTTTCCGGTATCTATCTGTTTCACCCGGGCCTTCTCTCCCTTGAAGGGACCGTTGATGATCTCAACTATATCCCCTTCGGTGATGTCGGCAACGATCGGTTTGGGTTCAAGATAATGCTCGATCTCATCTATGGAAATGGTAAGTTCTCCTCCGACAAGCCCCCTGACGTACTGCATTCCTTTCAGCAGCTCCTCCATGGCCTTGTCGTTCTTCTCACCCTCGATGAGGACGTATCCTCTCAGCTTGGTGGGGGCGATTATCGAAAATATATGCGCACCCTTTCTCTTGGATTTCTGGCCAAGGTTCTCGGCCACGGTCTTCTCGTGGCCAAGTGCTGTCTTTATCGCGAATATGGTATGGGGGAACTCCTGACCGGTCGCTTCCCCACCCCCCTCTTTATCTTCTTCCAAATGATCACCTCAAACATTGAACACCCAATCCACCAGGTCCGGGAAATATTCCCACAGAAGGTAGATGCCGAAACCCAATCCACCTATGATCACTATTCCGATACTGGTGATGATCAAGGTCTTGGAATATTCCTCGCTGGTGGGTTTTCTGGCCATCTTGAGCACCCTGCCATATTTACCCCTGCCTGCGTTCTTGACCTTGCTTTCCAACTTCGACTGCCATTTGATGCTTTTATTCCACCATGTCGTGGCCCAGGTCTTTCTGAGAAGGTCCATGTCGGATATACCTCCTCACCGGATGAAATCTATGCCGAAGCGATCTCCTCCGGCTTTCTTGAGCGATTTTCCGAATATCTGTTTCGACTTCACACCCGTTATGACAAGCATCACACGGATGGTATCACCGAGCTCCGGGTCTATCTGAGCCCCCCAGATTATCCTTGCCATGGGATTGACCCTCTTCTGGATCTCCGAGGCGACCATCTCTGCCTCGGAAACCGTCATGTTCTCCCCACCGGAGACATTTATCAGAGCACCGGTGGAATCTCCTATATCGACCTCGAGGAGGGGTGAGTCCAGGGCTGCGTTCACGGCCTTCATGGCCCTGTCATCGTCATTGGATTCCCCGATACCGATCATTGCCACTCCGCCTCCCTTCATGATCGTTTTCAGATCGGCAAAATCAAGGTTCACCAGACCCACCTTCGTGATGATCTCGGTGATACCTTTTATGGAACGCATGAGGATCTCATCCGCTACCTTGAATGCTGCATTGAGGGGGAGCCTGGGTACGATCTCCAGGAGCTTGTCGTTGGGTATCACTATGACCGTATCGGTGTGTTCCTGGAGCTTGTCGAGGCCATACTCGGCGTTCTGCATCCTTACTACACCCTCAGCGGTGAAAGGGTGGGTCACGATCGCAATGGTAAGAGCACCTATCTCCCTTGCCATCCTGGCGACCTCGGGAGCAGATCCAGTCCCCGTCCCTCCGCCGAGACCGCAGGTCACGAAGACTATATCGGAGCCCAGGAGCGCGGTCCTGAGCTCATCTTCGGCCTCTCTCGCCGCCTCGCTCCCTATTTGAGGGACGGATCCCGCCCCCAATCCCCGGGTGGACCTTCTGCCGATCAGGATCTTGTGCGGAGAATGTACCGTTAGAAGATGCTGGGCATCGGTGTTGAGGGCATATATGTCCGCTCCGACAATACCCTCCTCGACGATCCTGTTTATGGTATTGCATCCTCCCCCTCCGCATCCCAGGATCTTGATGTTCGTCCTCAAACCGGCAAGTACACGCCTGAGCTCCTCATCCTCGGGATTCATACCTTCCGTGCTCTCCTCGACCGGGACCCTTTCCGTGGTCTTGGTAGCGTTATCACGCATTATCCTGGATGCAAAACCACCGGTGGGTGGACCACCAGCGGGCGGCTGGGGTGCAGCACCGGGCGAAGTGGTCTTTGCCTTCTTCTCTTCGCGTTCAAGGACTCCCTTAATAATGGATTTCATTTTCCTTCCCCCGATATTTCCTTCATTTGATGGAAATGCCAGATGAACCTGTCTTCTCCTTAATATTTATTCTATATAAATATGTTGTCGGAATGGGCCCTCATGGCCAGATGACCTGGACACCCATCCAAACTCAACCTTCCACTCACTCCGATCCTCCCTTGAGCGTAAGTATGTCCGATTTGCCTCCCTCTATGATACCCATGGTCGATATCGAGAAGGGCTTTCCGCTGGATGCTCCCAGATCTGCATTGCTGCCAGCAAAGGTATAGATCGGTACCTTGAAAGTTTTCAACTCCTTCAGGTCATCTTCCGGACAGTTCTTTGCCACTATCACCAATTTTACTTTCTTCGACTTCAACATCTTCTTGGTCTCTTTGATCCCAATGGTCACTTTCCCAGTGTCCTGGACGTTCCGCAGTGCCCTCTTTATATCCATATCATTCCTCCTTAAGGTCCACCGGTCTGTAGATAAGTTCAACAGCTCCCGTTCCCAGAGTGATAGGCTGTCCGATAATGATATTCTCCGCAACACCTGCCAGGGGTTCGATCTCACCGGTGATCCCAGCGGTCAGGAGATGGTTCGCGGTTATCTCGAATGCTGCTCTGGCAAGAACGGAAGACTTCTCTCCTGACACACCATGCCTGCCGATGGCCCTTATGGTCCCGCCGACAGACATCACATCCGCAACCAGCATCAGGTGCCTTGCATCAACGGTAAGACCCTGCTCTGAAAGGGTCTTCTTGGCCTCTTCGAATATGGATCTCCTTGAAGCCTCGACCCCAAGAACGTTCGATATCTCCACTATATTGTTCGTGGAGACCCTGGCAACATCGACCTCGGGAAGCTCCAGTATCTTCTGAAGGTTAGAACCCTCGCTGTAGAGGATATATTCGGACCCCTCGTGTCGGATTATCACCCGGCTTATCTCGTCAATGCCCTTGATCTTGGATGCCTGGATGGATTCCCACTGGTTGAGCAGGGTCTTGAAGTTCATCTTCTTCTGACCCATAAAGGCTATCGTTAACTTGCCACCCTCCTCGGTCACCTGGTTCTCCTTGATCTTCTTGTTGGTCTCTCTGATCTTCCTTAACAGTTCTTCCGTGGACAATCCGCGCTTGCTGAGAGCCTTTTCCCTCGGGATAACGGTTATCATCATCCTGGCAAGATCGACCTCCGTGTCGCAAACGTCCCTGACCAATGTTAGCTCTATCTTATTGTTGACGAAGTCCTTGATGTCCTCGATCCCCATATCAAGCTCCTTCTTGAGATGTATCTCCATCATGGGTGTGGATGGAAGCTTCCTGGCATCGACGATCTCTATCAACCTGGGCAGACCCAGTGTAACATTGATCTCGGCCACCCCCGCATAATGGAAGGTTCTCATGGTCATCTGAGTTCCAGGCTCTCCGATAGACTGCGCCGCAACGATACCCACCGATTCATGGGGGTCCACAAGGTTCCTATCGTATTGTTCGATGGCGAGTCTGCAGATGCGATCAAGGTACTTATCCTCGACATTTCTCGCTTTGATGTTCTGAGATAGGTCGTAAAGCATCTTGACCGGGACCCAAGGTTCGTAGAGTTCCTTTTTCATTTCATCGAATATCGGGTTGATCCTCATCATGTTCAGTATCACATCCGAGATTGTCGAGGCGTCCCAATTCTCCTTAACAGCTCTTTCCGAGATGAAGTAGGATATCTCTTCGGGTAGCTCCACGTTCAATGAAGTTGCAACGGCTTTGACCTCCTCGGTCGCCAGTGGTTTGAACTGCTTGGCTTCGATCTCCTCGAGCACTTTCTTCTTTGGTTTCTCCTCAACTATCGGTTCGGGTTCAACCTGCTCGCCCTGCTCTTCCTTCCTGATGAGTTGGTCAAAATCCTCGATCCAGATCAGCGTATACTGTCTTGCGCTCTTGACCGGGGTGTCGGCAACGGTGGTGAATGCCCTGAGCGGAAGGGTTCTGGGAAGTGGTGTGATCTCTTCCAATGTCAGGTAAGCGAGTGCGGTACCTTCGGGAACCGCATTGCTCAGACCTTCCGGGATAAGGTTCTTCTCCTCCCGCGGGGGAAGAGCGTCCTTATCGGTGACAATATCCGTTATTCTGGCCTTGAATGCCACAGCCTCTGATTTGACGTATATGTATCCCTCGATGGGGAGCTCGAACCTTTTCAGGTTCACGTAGAACTTGCAGGGCCATTGCATCATCTTTTCCCTTTCGATGATCTCGATCGCTCCCTGAACGGACCCATTGTCGGGAGAGGTCCAGATAAAACCCATCCTCTTTTCTTCCTTTTTTATCTTCCTGGGGGGAGCGGTCTTTGATCTCACCTCCACCGAGGGATCGGACCTGGGATCGATAATAACATTTTCGGGGCCCTTGGTATCATGTGATTCCCATTCGGGCATCTGGGTACTGGATGAACCAACACCTTGATAATCGACCCATGCAAAAGCCCTCCTGAACCTCTTTCCGGACACCCCTGTGATCCTCTCGAGCTGTGCTGGACCCATTTTCAGCACCTCCTCGAGGGGGTATTCGGAATCAGGCCCTAACAGCTTCAAAACAGCGTCTTCTGGAAGGTCCCTTGTTTTGAGGAACTCTATGAGGTCATTGCGGTCCTTTATGGGTATCTCCCTATCGACCATTCACTGCACCTCCCTCATGGCCATGTTGATGATATCCTCGTAATCCACCGGGTCAGACCTTACCGATCTTGCCGGGTCTATTCCATCCTCACCATATCTGAACTGGACGATGACACCACTGGTGTTACGGACCGTCCGGTCCGGGTGGACCTTCAGGTCCTCCAGGGCGTTGATCAAACGCCTCTGCATGTAACCGGACCTTGATGTCCTCACAGCCGTATCCACCAGACCTTCCCTTCCACCCATCGAGTGGAAGAAGTACTCTGTGGGGTTCAATCCTTTCTTGTAACAGGATTTCACGAAACCCTTCGCGGCCGCACCCAGATCGTCCGGTTTAAAATGAGGTAGGGTCCGTTTCTGATATCCCCTGTGGATCCTCTCACCCCTTACCGCCTGCTGTCCGATGGATCCGGACATCTGGGACAGGTTGAGCATCGATCCCCTTGCACCCGAGCGTGCCATTATCACGGCCGAATTCTTCAATCCAAGGTACTTTGAGGATATCTGGCCTGCCGTATCCCTTGCACGGCCAAGCGTTCTCATTGCCTCGACCTCGAGGGTCTCCTTCAGGTTCCTTCCGGGAAGCGGTTCGAGGTATCCGGAATTGAACTTATTCACATAATCATCGACCTTGGCCTCTGCCTCATCAAGGGTTTCGGATATCCTAAGCTTAGCTTCCTCCGGTATATCCTCCTCGTCTATGCCCGTGGAGAAACCCATCAATGTTATGGCGGATATCCCAATCCTTGTGGCATCGTCAAGGAACTGTCTTCCGATATCAGAACCGTGGTCCCTCACGATCTTCTCGAGCAATTTGCCCTTGAAAGCACCTATCGATTTCTCATCGATGGGTCCGCTTCGCAGGAAGGAAACCCCATTCTTGTCGGTATCTATCCTGAGCCATGTATCATCCTCGGGGGGATCTTCCGGACCGCTGTAGACAGCTGAGCCGTATTGTAAATGCAGTCCGGGAGGAAGGATCATCGAGAAGACGGTCTTTCCCCCCCAGTACTCGATACCATTTTCATCCACCGAATCGGGTTCGGGAAGGTTACCCCTGAACGAGGTCCTGGATAGCAAGTGGTAGGCTTCTTCCTTGGAGAACATGGGGTTCTTGTGCGTGAGAAGGAAGTTACCTGAGATATGATCGTGTATCGCACCGATCACCGGACCGCCGAACCTGGGAGATAGTATATGCTCCTGCACCCTCATGATGATCTTGGCCTCGGCCCTGGCTTCCTCACCTTGCAGACAGTGGAGGTTCATCTCGTCACCGTCGAAGTCAGCATTGTATGGTGGGCAATCAGGTAGATTCAGCCTGAAGGTCTTTCCATCCATTATCCTGGCCTCGTGCGCCATCATGGACATTCTGTGCAGAGATGGCTGTCTGTTGAAAAGAACGATATCTCCATCCATCAGATGTCTCTCCACGACATAACCGACCTGTATCTTCTCGACAAGGGTCTCTTTATTTCGATCGGTTATCCTCAACCTCTGACCGTCGGGTCTTATAACGTAATTGGCCCCGGGGTGGACCTCGGGCCCCTTCATCACGAATTCCTTTGCAAGGTCGAAATTGAACTCGTTCACCCTGATGGGTACGGTAAGTTCCATGGCAATGGGCATCGGGACACCGACCTCGTTTATTGAAATGTAGGGATCGGGTGATATGACCGTTCTGGCCGAGAAGTTCACCCTTTTTCCGGAGAGGTTCGACCTGAACCTCCCCTCCTTACCCTTCAACCTCTGCGCCAGTGTCTTTAACGGTCTTCCGGACCTGTGTCTTGCAGGAGGTATCCCGGAGGTCTGGTTGTCGAAATATGTGGTTACATGGTACTGGAGGAGTTCCCAAAGGTCCTCGACTATCAACTGGGGAGCGCCTGAATCGCGGTTCTCCTGGAGCCTCTGATTTATCCTGAGGACATCCACCATCTTGTGGGTGAGATCGTCCTCTGACCTGTCCCCGGATTCCAGGGTGATCGACGGCCTGACGGTAACTGGTGGTACCGGCAGGGAGGTCAGTATCATCCACTCTGGTCTTGAGACCTCCGGATTGAGTCCAAGGAAGGGCAGGTGGTCGTCAGGCACTCTCTCGAGCCTCTCCCGTATCTCCTTGGGTGTCAGCTTGTGACCCTCCTCCCTGAAGGTCGTCGGTTTGTCCAGGGTTATGTTCTTTGACATCTCACCGCAGTCCGGATAGGGACACTGGGAGACGCTCATGGCCTCGTTCCTGATCTGAGTGGACAGGGACTGGAAATAGAAAGGGTTCAGGGCTATCGACCCGATCTCCTTGAGCTTATCCTGATAGTACTGTATCCTATCCAGCGGGAGCTTCATTTTACCGCACACACGGCAGGTGGCGGACAGCAGCTCCTTTATCATCTTGGTATATCCTTCATGAATGACCGGCATTGCAAGATCGATGTGTCCGAAATGACCGGGACACTCATCGACCTTCTTTCCGCAGGTCTTGCACTTCAGACCGGGTTCGATCACACCAAGTCTCGGGTCCATCAGACCCATATCTATAGGGAAACCGTCATCATCGTATGTGTCCGCGGTGATTATCTTCGTTGCGGACATTTTCCTGATCTCATCAGGTGATAGAAGTGCGAACTGTATCTTGCCGATCTTCTTTGGTATGTACTGATAGCTGACCATTATCCCACCTCCTTAGTTCAGGTCCTCCAGATGAAGTCTCATGGCAACGCACATGGATTTCAGTTCGTCCATCAACAGTTTAAAGGCGTAGCTCGTCTGGACGGGGTGTATATTTCCGGTCTCACCACAAACCGGGCATCGGAGGGCACCCCTCTTGTCCAGCATGGCGACATTACCGCATTTGGGGTTCCCGCATACGTATTCGATGGTCCCATCCGACTCATCCAGAAGTCTATCCTTTATCACCATGGAAACTCCGTGAGCTATCAGGCAGTCCCTCTCCATCTCGCCGAACCGAAGACCTCCCTGCCTGGAGCGACCTTCGGTAGGTTGTCTCGTCAGGATCTGGACAGGCCCTCTTGACCTCACATGCATCTTTCCGGAGACCATGTGATGGAGCTTCTGGTAATAGATCACTCCCTTGAAGACCTCCACACGAAGCTTCTTACCGGTGAATGGATCGTACATGATCTCCTTTCCGGTGGGTTTGAAACCGACGTTCAGAAGCTGGGTCCTCAGGCTGGCTTCATCCTCTCCGGAGAATGCGGTTCCATCGATGGTCCTTCCCTGCATGGAACCCACCTTGCCCCCTATCATCTCCAGAACATGAGCCACGGTCATACGGGATGGTATGGCGTGGGGGTTCGTCACGAGGTCCGGTATGATACCATCCTCGTTGAAGGGCAGGTCCTCAGGGTTCGCGATCAGACCAATGACACCTTTCTGGCCGTGCCTGGACGCGAACTTATCCCCCACTTCGGGTATCTTCTCGCTCCTCACGGTGACCTTGACAAGCCTCAGTCCGTTCTCTGACTCCGTGATCATGACCGTGTCCACATAACCTGCTTCCCTTGGCCTGACGGTGAGGGATGTCTCCCTCCTCCGTCTGGGCGTGAGGAAGTCCGTATGTTCCTCAAGGAACCTCGGGGGAGATGTCCTTCCTATCAGAACATCCTTGCCCAACACCTCGAACTCGGGCGAGATTATCCCGTCATCGTCAAGGTTGTTGTATGCTTCCTCGGTCCTTGACCCCATGACGTCAGGCTGAGGCGTCTCGATCCGGTCCTCCTGACCACCCGGATACCTCCTCTCCTCCACAGGGTAGGTCCTGATGAAGGTGGACCTTCCAAGACCCCTCTCTATCGATGCCCTGTTGAATATGAGGGCATCCTCCATGTTGTATCCCTGGTAGGACATTACAGCCACCACGAAGTTCTGTCCACCAGGACGAGTGTTGTAATTGACAAAGTCCATTGTCTTGGTCTGGACAAGAGGTTTCTGGGGATAGTGGAGAAGATGTGCCCTTGTATCGCATCTGATACGATAATTGGACGCTCCGAGACCGAGGGACTGTTTGGCCATCCCGGCACCCATTGTTATCCTTGGTGATGAATTATGGTGGGGATAGCATACAAGGCCCGAGCAAGTTCCCAGTATGACCATCGGGTCGATCTCCATGTGGGAATGGTCGTTCTGAAGATGATCCTCGTCCAGGCCGATATAGAGGTCCTCTTCCTCCTCCGCATCGATCCATTCGATAACACCCTGTTGGACCAGGTCCTCCCAGGTTATCTTGCCCTCCACAAGGGAGTTCTTCATCCTCTCTGTAAGCTTGGTCTGGCCCCGGTCAATTACGAACAGTGGACGCCTGACCCTGCCGTCGTCGCAGTTGATCATGACAGAATGGATCTGCTGATTGTAACGCACGTTGATCTCATGTGATTTCTCCTGTGGCATAGCGAGAAAACCCTGCCTCCTCCTCTTCCTAATCGATTCCACGAGTCCAACGGGGTCATGGTGGATACCTATGAGGTTGCCGTTGAGATAGACCCTTGACTCATCGGTCAGCTCTTTCTCGATCCTTCTGACACCCATATCGAAGAGCGTGGATTCGAGCTTCCTATCGTCGTAACCTTCCGATATGTCGACGATGAGTGCAAGGTTCTTCACCAGACCGCAGTTCTGTCCTTCTGGCGTCTCGTTCGGACAGAGTCTTCCCCATTGTGTTGGATGCAGGTCCCTCGCCTCGAAATGCGGCTGCGACCTTGTGAGTGGAGATGTGATCCTCCTCAGATGGGATATCGTGGACATGTTGCAGGTCCTGTCAAGAAGTTGGGATACGCCGTCCCTTCCCCCTACCCAGTTGCCGGTAGCAAGGGCATGGATGATCCTCTGGGACAGGACATCGGGCCTTATAGCGGACGAAACCCTCAATTTCCTCTTCCTGGTGATGGTCCTCTCGAGCTGGTATTTGAGGTCCTTCATCAATGATGTGAAAGCCACCCTGAAAAGGTCCTCCATCAGGTCCCCGGCAAGGGATATCCTCTTGTTGGCATAGTGGTCCTTGTCATCGGGGTCCCTCTGACCGAGCTTGAGCTCCAAAACCGATCTTGCTATCCTTCCCAGATAGATAGCCTTCTTGATCCTCTGGTCCCGGTGGTCGCCCAGGTGGGGAAGTAGTGACTTGTCGATAATGGATTCGACCTTCTTTTCCCTGAACTCCTTTGCCTGGCCGGTCGCGAACTTCTTTTCAAGGTAGTTCAACGCGTCCTCTATGGTGTTTACCGCATAGTTGACCGAACATTCCTCCAGATTGGCAAAAATGATATTGTTCATCCTCTCGTCCGATACGATCGCCTTTGCGATATCCTCATCTGCGTCCATTCCAAGGGCCTTCATGAGGATTATCAGCGATATCTGGGTAGGAGCTGCCGGAACGGACACCATGAGTATTCCGTCCTTCTTCAGTTCAACAGAGGTAAGGGCTCTGAACCCTTCTCTCTGGGAAAAGACCTTTGCCACGGCCATAGGGGTGCCGTATTTCTCCTCCCACTCCACGAGGACCCTGTTCGGAGAAAGGTCCTCAAGGGATATCAAAGACCTCTCGGTCCCGTTTATGATGAAATAACCACCAGGGTCCAGAGGGTCCTCACCGGATTCTTGGAGCTTCCTGTAATACTGGTCGTCGGTAAGGGTCCTATCCTGGCTCATCATTTCCTTGTGCAGGTTGCATCTCTTGGACTTGACCATGATGGGGAGATCGCCGATCTTGACCTTCTCTGGTTCCCTGTCGATCCCGTTCTCTATGATGGTCACCTCAAGGAAGATCGGGGCCGAATAGGTCAGGTCCCTGAGCCTTGCCTCCATGGGGGTAAGCTCGTGGGTTGCCCCGTTCGCCTCCTTGACAATGGGTGTGCCAACCGTGATGCGGCCAAGCTTAACATCTATGGAATCCTCATCCAGCTTGTCAACATCAAGCCTGATGAGTCCTCTTTCGTTATCCACCTCGCCTATGCGGATGGAATCGATTATCCTCTGCATCCTGGACTTGGGGTTGTCATGCGTCGGCAGAAAATCGTTGAAAGATGCAAGCTGGTGGTTTATGATGTTCCTGCTCTTGAAGAAGGCCTCTACGACTTCTTTCAATGGATCACCTCGATCGTTATATTTTTTTTATCCTCGATGTCTTTAATGATGGTCCCGAAGATCAGACCATCGACCTCTCTTCCACCACCATTCTGTAGTAGTATGACAGACCGGCGGTAGGGCTCTCTCTCTCTATTTTTATTACTTCCCCGGGAACGGCTCCCAGGGCTTTCACGCATGGATCCACCATAAGTATCTTGGGTAGTTGGGAGAGATCCACATGGTACCTTGACAGGAGGGCATCCACTTCTTCCTTGGGCAAAATACTGTGTCTGGGAACGAGATAGTTTTCCATGACATTGAACCTGGGCATCTGTTGACCTCCGTGGGGTGAGAGCGTCTGAATGCTGGATAGGAAGAAATGGACTTGGCGGGTCCGAGGGGATTCGAACCCC
>JAFGLL010000046.1 GCA_016928095.1 Thermoplasmatota archaeon | reverse complement strand
GTTTCGGGAAAATCAAATGGATAACAGATGCCATGATCGTCCACTCCGTCGAATTCCAGAGAGCTGTTTAGGATGCCTGGGCTCCAATCGGGATCGGTCCCGTCGATACCGCTGGATCCTCCAAGCTGGAGATCCATATCTCCACCAGCGGAGTTCCATGCTGTCTGGCCCTCACCTTCATCGAAGGTATAATGGACGAGAAGATCGTCCGACGGGAGGGACCCGCCATCTCCATTTGAGATAATTACCGCCAAACCTGCCGATGTCATCATGACCACGAACAATATCGACTTCCATTTCCCGCTGGAAGATATCGAGTTATCTCTTCCTCCATCCATATGTATTGCCCCCTAGCATCCCGTATGAGAAACCGAATGCTTGATGGCATTATGGAAAACATAAAATATAATATTTCCTGGAAGGCAGATCAATGAAGTGACTTAACATATAATTCAACAAAGATATGGACAGGGAGCAGTTTTTAGGACATTACCTCATACAGGGTGTTGCAAGCTACAAAATGGGAAATGAATAGCGGATCATGGAACCTTCCAGCAGAAAGCTAGAAGTGTTGACAAGTCCATGACCCAGAGCTACATGCCAACTGAACGAGTATACCTGTCCCAGGTAATGATTGTTTCTGTAGACACCGGTTGAAAAATGCAGAACCAACCCGATGATTATACCAATCGAGGACGGGACATTCAGTAGCTTCTCTCCCTGATGACGTCTGCGATCAGGATCCTGCTGATATATCGGATGGTGATCAGGGATACGGCAAGGACCGTCAATATCATGAGCAGGGACCCCACCAGGAATCCTATCCATGACCAGCTCAGGGTGATGTTGATACCCTCGAAATCCGTCCCCACCGTCAGCATGTAGTAGGCGAGCCCCCACCCTCCGACCGCTCCAAGGATGATCCCGGGGACCGTGATGAATCCGGCTTCCAGGAATATGAGTTTCCCGATACGCGGTAGCGAGGTGCCGAGTGTCTTCATCGTTGCGTAGTCCCTTCTCTTCTCCTCCGTGGAGATCATGAATAGATTGTAGATGATCGCCGCTGCAAGGGCTGTGCTTATTATCGATATCGCATAGACCACACCCATGAACAGGTCGAAATATTCCTCGATGAGGTTCCCTGTCTGGGTATAATGGGAGACCGATGAGACACCGGGTAACTTTATCAGAGAGTTCTCGAGGGGTATGGACCTCTCACTGCTTCGGGTATCGAGATAGGCGATATTTGCCATTCCGTCGAATCCGGTCATGTTCTGTATCGTTCCGATATCGGTGAATGCGACGAAACCCAGGTTGTTGCTCTGGATGCCGCAAACGATGATCTCCTTGGGGGTCATGACGGGACCGACCCCCGGGACCAGGACGGGGACCGACATTGTGACACGGTCGCCGACATCAATTCCAAGAGCGTCCCGATGGTAAAAGGAAATAACCAGCTGGCCCTCCAATATCTCGCCCTCATCGAGAACTACCTTGAAAGCCCTATCGATGTCCTCGAGAGCATAGATAAGGGCTATCTTCTCATCCCCATTGAAAGATAGATTGGTTGGGAGGAAAATGCAGGGGTTCACATCCACGATCTCGGGATGCCCCTCCTTCCAGCTGTCGGTATTGTTGACGTAGAAGAAGTCCTCGGCCTCAACCTCGTAATCCCATCGGTTCACGCTGTTCCAGTCGTCGACCATGACCAGCATTGTCTGTGTTATTATCATGAAGCTCAAAAACAGCGATAGTGACAATCCAACTCCAAGTATCGAGGTGACGCTCCGACTCGGTTTTCTCAGAATGTTCCTGATAGTCAATTTCAAAGGTGTCGGGAGAACGCTCCTGCGGCCGACCTTCGTTGCCAATCTCCCGACCTTGCGTTTGCTGACCCCTTCTCTCTGCTGGATGGCATCAACGGGTCTGATCGATAGGGCCTTCATTGCGGGTAGCAATGTGCAGGCAAGACATATCCCAAGGGATAAGAGCGCGCTTGCGACATAGTACCCCCATGATATCGAATAATAGATCACCGGGAAGCCGAAGTACGTCTTGACTATGCCCAGAAACCAGATGTTCAGGGGGACGGAGAGTGCCAGACCGAGAATTATCCCGAGTATCGCGACCATTATACCGATGGATGCGAAATAGAACATCACGACCCTGTTGGGGACGCCGAGGGATTTGAAGATCCCTATCTGCACCCTGTGGGTCTGTATCATCCTCCTCAGGGCCATGAAGAGCCCGAAACCCGATACCAGGAAGATGACCACGGGGAATGTCCTCATCACCTGTGTATCCCCCTCCATGTCGTCCTTTATGTAATACCGCGCAAGGTCCTCTTCCTTCTCTATGGTCTTGACCGGAATCCCATGTGTCTGGAACAAATTTATGATATTCTCCTTGAAAGTTTGCAACCTGTCAGGGTCCTTGAGGAGGAACACAATATCGTTGACGTAGGTCTCTCCGTTGTCCGACCCGTGGATCCTCTGGGCTGTCTCCATGGGAACCATGATCACACCCAGGTTCCGGGTCTGCGGCATCAGGCTACCTTCCTTTAACACCATGAAATATTCCGGGATCGCCACGTCGTTCGATACGGATAACGGGAACGTATTGTTGCCCTTTATGACCTCGATACTGCTCCCCTTATCGAGCCCGAAGGCCTGTGCGAAATTGTGCTCGATGTAACATTCGTCACCCTCGTCCGACCCGAACTGGATCTGATAGTCCCCATAGGGAAGCGGCCTGTTCACGGTTATCTCCCTCTGATCGCCGGATTCATCGAAGTAATCGTAACCCATGACGATGCCCTTGGTGATCTTTGCTTCACCGTCAACCGTATGGTTGATGAAGACGTTGAAGGCGAACCTGTATTCAACATCCGAGATATCGTCCCTGACCGTTTCCGATGAGAGGAGTTCGGCGACTTCGGATATGTTCTTGATCACCCCGTACTGGAACTGTATCCTGAGGTCCTGGAACCGACAGTCCTCGTAGTTCCCGTCGAAAGTTGTGAACCTGGAGGCCTGCATGTCGTTCAGGGCTCCGAACGCTGCGACACCGAGCCCTAGGATCAATATAAGGAAGATGTACTGGAACTTGTGGGCCCATATCTCCCTCACTCCTTTCTTGAGGAAGGTCTTTCTCATGGTCACCACTCCAGTTCGGAAACGGGTATGGGTCTCTCGTTGATAACTTCCTTGACGATCACTCCGTCTTTCAGGAAAAGGACCTTGTTTGCGATCTTTGCCAGCTCCTTGTTATGGGTTACGATAAGAACCCCCCTACCTTCGTTCGCAATGGAGACAAGCAGGCTGAGGATCATCTTCCCGGTTGTATAATCAAGCTCTCCGGTGGGCTCGTCAGCCAGGAGGATCTTCGGGTCCTTCGAAAGCGCCCTTGCGATCGATACCCTCTGCTGCTCTCCTCCGGAAAGCTGGAAGGGATAGTGGTCCTCCCTTCCCTTCAATCCAACCTTCTCGAGCAGGTCCTCCGCTCTTTTGTGGACCTCTCTGGTCGGAAGGTCCATAACATACTCCAGAACGAACTCTACGTTCTCCCGGGCTGTGAGGTTCGGGATCAGATTGAAGAACTGGAACACGAACCCGATGCTTTCCTGGCGATAATCCGTCAACTGTTTCTGGTTCATTCCCTGGATCTCCCTGCCATCCACCCATATCGTTCCCCGGGTCGGGCTGTCGATGCCTCCGATCTGGTTCAACAGCGTGGTCTTTCCACACCCCGACGGTCCCAGGATGACCGTGACCTCGTTCGGGTTCACGTCCAGGGTCACTCCGTTGAGTGCGTGGACGATAACCTCGCCCATCTGGTAGGATTTCGACATGTCCTTGATCCTTATCAGCGGTGTATTTTCCGAACTCATTCTCTTCCCTCCGTGTGTTTCATGAACTCGATAAGCTTGCCCTCTTTCATCCCCAGCATCCTCTCCATCAGGTCGATTATCGCCAGGTAGATGTCTACCTTCACTACATGTCTGGTCAGGTCCTCGTGGTGTTCCTCCGAAAGATAATTTGCAGCCCCGAGTATTCCGACCGCTGTCTCATACGGATATTTCACGTTGAAAATGCCCTCCTCATTTCCTGTCTCTATGAGCCTGGAGTAGCATCCTGCCATCACCGGAAGCACCTTCTTTTCAAGTCGATGATGGAGATGGACGTTCCTGTCCTCATGCAGGTAATCCGTAAGCCTCTGTTTCCTAACTCCGAGGTTCCGAAAATATAGGCTTACATTGAAGATCCTCTCGATTGCGTTCCCCTCGCTTTCTTCGGCGATCCTTTTTATGTTCCCTGTCACTTCCTCGATGAGCTGTTCGACGAGCTCGTCCAGAAGATCGTCCTTGGACCTGAAGTAGTGGTAGAATGTCCCTTTGGCGATCCCGACCTCATGGATTATCATCTCGACGGGGGTCTCCTCGTATCCGTATTCGAGGAACAACCTCTCAGCGGTGTCAACGATCTCCTTCTTCCTCACATCGTGCTCCTTGACCGTTCTGGGCATGGGATCAGCGCTCCATCGGTTTCACCGACCGACCGTCGGTCGGTTATGGTCCTGCTGTATATATCTATGCGGTCTGGGACGTCCCCGGGACCGTTTACCCGTGACAGGAGATACACTCACTGGTCCGGCCCTTCTCTGGTCACGAGAAGCAACAGGGAAGGAAGGACCATAAGGGCCGCGATCAGCGCCATCAGTATCATCAAGGCCGTCAGTATGCCGAAGGAGGAGAACATGGGCATGGGGGCCAACGCGATTATCGCAAAACCGATTATCGTCGAGGCGGCGGAACCGAAAAGGGCGACCCCTGAATGCCGGGTCGCATAATGCAAGGCGTCCTCCCTTCTACCCATCCTTCTGTACTCCTCCCGGAACCTCGCGGTCACGTGGACCGAATAATCTATCCCGACCCCGATGGAGATCGCTGCGATGGTAGCGGTTACCGCGTTCAGATGGTAACCGGCAATGAACATGAAGGCGTACAACCATGAGACCACCAGAAGTTCCGGGATGACCGTAATCAGGGCATATTTGAAGGATCGGAACATGACCACGAGAACGAGGAAACACATCACTACGGCAATTCCGATGGATGTTGTCAGGGAATCCGTGATGGCGGTCAGGGTTGCATCCCTCTCATATCCCGATCCTGTCAGACCGTAGTATGTGATGCCATCCACATCCAGTGCTTTCATATCTTCCTTGATCTCCCTGGCGGAAGCCTTCACGGTGGAAAGTTCCCTTGTATCCGGAACACCGGCTATGACCACTGTCGCATATCTCGTGTCATCCTCCGGGTCCTTCCAGAATACCTCTCTTATCTGATCGGTGGAGTACATTATCGTGGTTTCATTGTAAGGGAGACCGTTCTCGTACATGTATCCGAGGACCAATTTCAACTGGGATGTGCTGTCCGGTAAAAGATCGCCGTCCAGGTCCGTGAGGTTGATACCGTTGCCATATTCCTCGATCATGCTTTTGGTGTAATTGTTGAGAAGGATCCTTTTAAAATATTCGAAAATGTCGAAGTAGAAAGAGACATTTTTCGTTTGGGGGTCCCTTGCGATGTTCCTGTCATCCTCGAGATCGTCCTTAAAATCGTTGATAGCATCAAGGACCGCGGGGTTCGACAGATCTCCTTCGATGTAGATGTAGGCCGGCTCTCCTCCCTTGTCTCCGGCGTATTCATCCATTTTGTCAAGCGAAACGACCACATCCGATGTCGGATCGAAATATTCCTTCACATCGAGTTGAGCCTGGAGATGGAGGGCAAAATAGACCATGATAAGAGAGAATACCAATGCGACTGGGATCACGAACCGTTTCCTCTTCGCCACCCAGAGGACGGAATCGCCAAGCGATCTTGACCCCACGCTCTCCCTGACCTTCGAACCTTTCAAGGTGCCCTTCCGGAACCCGCCATAGTCCCAGAGCATCTTGGCGGCAGGCAGGAAGAAACCCATTATCCAGAAGGCAGATATTATTGCGATCGAGGCGGACACTCCAAAACCCATTATCTCCTCGATGTTCGAGACCGCGTTGGAGGAGAAGGCTACGACCGTGGTGGCCATGGCCAGGAACAGAGTCCCTCCGACCCCGGCAACACTCAGCCGTATCGCCTTTCTCGGATCCGGTTCCTTACCCCTCTCTTCCTCGTAGCGATGGATCCCGTGAATGGCATAGTCAACCCCAAGGACGAGCATCGATACGGGAACAAGGATGTCGATCGTCAAGGAGGAGTTCAGTCCCACCAGGTTGGAGATGCCTTTCAACCATACGATAAGCATCATGATCCCGATGATCGTGAGCAAGAGTACCTTCGGCGAGCGGAAGATAATGGTCACCAGTATCAGAATGATGACCACTGCAGCTGCCACGAGTGGGATGGAAAGAGCCCCTTCCTCCCCCGCTTCGAGACTGATATCGATGGCGATGCCCCATAGCCTGTATGTTCTCTGCTCCCCCCTGAGATGGTCCTGAAGGTCCCGATAAAAATATTCAACGATGACGGAATCCTCCAGATCATCGTCCAGTCCTTTGGAATATTCGTCCATCACCATGTTCCTGTTGCAGATCGTATTGACGAATATCGCAGGGGTTTTCCACACCTGTATGTTCTCCCCTAGGACAGTGCCGTTCTCCCATCGTGCAGTGATCGAGAAGGTATCATGGAAATTCTTGCCTATGGGACTCGAAAGGATCCGGTATACTGCGTATTTGACCTCATCATCGCTGGCGAACTCCAAAGACCTCTCGAAATAGATCAACAGGAATTCGTTCACCGCATCCGCGATCGTGTAGACCCCCTGGGTTCTCGTCCCCAATTCGACATCGTACCTGTGTGAGAGATAATCAATGCCAAATTCGGAGTTCCTGAGCATTTCCTCGGTCTTGAACAACTCCCAGAGGACCTCCCGTGTGAGAACGTCCCCGTCCCTCGCTTCCAGAATGAAGGACCAGTACATATTGGCGGGAGGCATTTTGTCCTCTATTCTATCCGTCAGATCGAAAACCTCCCCGCCCGGATTACCGCTGGCCTGTCTGTCAGGGGACATGAGAACGATCGGAGCGATCAGAAGAAATGTCGCGACGATGGTCGCCATTACGATCCATGCGGCTCTCTTCTCGACGATCTCTCCGGTCCGAACCCATATCCTCGAAGATATCGATCTTTCTTCCCCCTTGCCTTCTCTCATAGGCCCCCTTCCTATAAATCCTGTAATCCCTGGACAATATTGGTAGTATAAATCACTTGATGTCGGGATGCGCAACCCTTCAGCGGTACAGCCTTTCCAACCGGTCGGGTGGTACACCGAAGTGGTAAAGTAATATGACGAAGAGATTCCTGGCAAGTCTCCGAAACGGGCCGTCCCTCTCAAATCTCCTTCCCGAGGATATCACGTTCCGTGGTAATAACCGGATCCTGTAATGCCCCTTTCTCATCCTCTCCATCAGGTCAATATCTTCGAACAAACGGTAATCGCGGTAACCACCCAGTGCATGAAATACTTCCCTTCTCAGAAAGATCCCCTGATCGCCATAGGGGACCCTGGTGATGATCCCTCTGAGGTCGTGGATGAAGATGAGCGATCCCAATATCGGGTTGATATGGTCCAGGCGGACCTTGAAAGCTCCACCCGATATCCGCGGGTCCTCCAGGGTCTCTCTGATCAGATCAAATCCCTCTTCCGGGAGGAAGGTGTCAGCATGGAGGAAAAGCAGCACATCTCCCCTGGCCTTGCGTGCTCCGGTGTTCATCTGAATGCCCCTTCCCCTCCCGGATGAGATCTTCTTCACTCTCCCCCGTCCGATGGCTTTGAGCGTGTCTTTTTCCGATGCTCCGTCCACGACGATGATCTCGACACTCTCTCCTCCCGGGATCGATCTCAGGTGGTCGATCAGGACATTGATGTTCCCGGCTTCATGAAGGACCGGAACGATCACCGATATTGTCATTTCAGAGGCCATCAAGGACCCCCGACGTTTCGAGGAACGAAAGCGTCTTTCCCCGATGTCCTGTACCCATGGCCCGGTCCCGGAGATCGATCAGGTCCTGAAGCACATCGATGTCCCACCATTTCCGAAGAACCGCAAAGGAAATTCCGGACCCTGTCATCCTCTCCATCATTCTTCGGGACACCATCTCGTTGCTCCAGTCCATGTCATTAAAGATGGTGTCATTATAAGCTCCCTTCCTGAAACCGATAAGGTAATAGCCCCCGTCGTGGCAGGGTCCGATCACCGCATCGGCTGCATCAAGGAGTAAGAAGGCTTCCCTGATATATTCTGGGGGAATGTCAGGGCTGTCACTGATCATCACAGACGCTCTGCGGTAACCTTTGCTGAATGCTTGATCGATGAGGTTGGCCTGCCTTGCCCCCAGGTCAAGGCCGGATTGGGCCAGAAAGGAACGATCCTGTCCCAGCCAATCCTTGACCATGTCCAGATCTGTCCGCGGGTGGTATCCGATAAGGATGTCCGCATCCATTCCCTCGAGCGACCGGAGGATGTCCACAGCCGATCTCCTGTAGATCTCCAAGGCAGAGTCGTCACCGATCTCCCGGGCAAGCCGGCTCTTGACGTTCCCTTTCCTTGGGGAGCGGACCATGAGTATCAGGCAGTTATCCCTCATTCGACCCCCTCAATCGACGAGTGCCCCTCCGCAGGAAGAGCCGGCTCCGGCAGTGCATCCGAAACAATGATCCCCCGTTGCCACTTTCCTGACGGGTATATTGTCGGGGTCGATATCCCTGATATTCCGGGGGAGGTCGGGGCCGGTAGGTATTCCCATCGCCTGGTTGAAATCGCAGTCGTACAGGGTCCCGTCCCACTTGATGTTGATCTGGAACAGACACATCAGGTTGTCTATCGTTGTGGGATTGAAGCTGTTTTTCAATAGTTCCATGTAACCGTCTTCCCTGTCATCCCTTTTCAGATCCTCCAGGAATCTCCCCATGGGCATGTTCGTGATGGTGAATAGGTCCGTGAAACGGATACCGAAGTTCCTGTCGAGTTCGTCTTTGTATTCCTCTTTCAGAGCTTTTTGTGGAGGGGGGAGGAAATCGGCCATGGGGTTGAAGACCAGGTCCAGTCTGAGTTTGGGATCGATCCCGAATCCAAGTTCGTTCAGGTTCCCGAGCGCTTCAAGGCTCTTCTTGAAGACCCCTTCGCCTCTGACGCAATCGACCTCGTCCTTCTCGTAGCACGGCAGGGAGGCGATCAGTTCGAGACCGTTGTCCCTGTAGAATCCCGGCAGGTCCCGGTTCCCCTCTTCCAGAAGTGCCGTCAGGTTCGTCCTGAGCATCACATGATGGCCGTTCTTCTTCAGCCCGGTGATGAACTCCCTGATCTTCGGATGCATCTCGGGAGCCCCGCCCGTGATATCGATGGTCGGTATCCCGGCGATCCTGGCTTTTTCGATAATGACCTTCATCGTATCCCAGGACATCATCTCATCCCTCTCAGGACCGGCCTGATGATGGCAGTGTGTACAATGCTGATTGCACTTGAGTCCTATGTTCACCTGAAATGTATGGATCCTGCGGGTGGTCAGCGGTCCTCCCAATATTCCGGATATCCTGGAAAAGAAATCGATGGAGGTCATGTTCGATGTGATGATCGGTTCGATAAAAAGAGTTTTGGTCCATTCCATATCAAATAAAATGAGAAGACCCCGAAAATGAGTATCCGGGGTCTTCGGAGATAATGCATACTGGATCGCACGATGCAGGCAATATCACTCTATGTCGATCTCCTTGACGATCTTCTCCTTTTGATCCTTCTTCGGGATCTCGATATTGAGGATGCCGTCGACCATCCTTGCGGAAACATGCTCCTCATCGACCTCCTCGGGAAGCCTTATGCACCTGGTGCAGGAGAAAGAGGACCGTTCCCTGAAGAGATACTTCCCATCCTCTTCCTCATTTTTCTCCTCCTTTGAATCCACCAACAATGACAGCACACCATCCTCGATGGTGATCTTGGCATCCTCCTTCCTCACTCCAGGCATATCAACGGTCAGGAGCAGCTTGTCCCCCTTGTCCTCGAGGTCCATTGGCAAGGCGAACTCCCTCCTGACGAACTGCCTCCTTGGTGAGGGGTCGAACCCCAATGCGGGCTCCCAAAGCATCCGGTCCATATCCCTTCTGAACGAATTGAAGATACCATCGAAATCCCTCCACATCCAGAAAGGATCGGCCATCTTCGTTCTTTCATTCCTTACAACGATGTTCCTGTCGTCTTCCATCATACTCACGCTCCTTTTAGTTGTTATCTTTATCTTTACAACCTTTAGTTGTGTAATGCATTTGGTGTATAAAAAATTTTCGAATGACAGTTCGGGGCATGAAGGCTTAAAGATCAAAGATGTCGAGGTCCATACTTGAGACCACCGGTCCTTCATACAGTTCTTTGATCTCCTCAAGCAAACACTTCTCCGAGACCCCCCAGAGTAACTGGTGGTAGAGAACTAGAAGACGTGGCCTCACTACGGATGCTATCCGGGCAAGCTGCATCGATGAAGTATGCGAGCCTGAATGATAGGCTTTCCATTCGGCCGATCTGCTTTCGAAACCCGTTACCGAGTAGACCTCGTGTACAAGTATATCCGCACCCATGTAATTCTCGACGGACCCGGGAGAGGGTGTGCAGTCGCCCGAGATCACGATACATCCATCGTTGGTGATGAAGCGGTATCCGAAGGAATGGTCCCATGCCCCGTGCAACACTTTGAATGCACTGACATCGACCCTGTCATCGCGGTAGACCGGGCCGGGCCCTATCTCCTTCACAATGGACCTCCAACCTACATCATTGGCTTTCTCCAGACCTCTCTGCCGGACCATGATATCCTTCTCGTAAGCATAGGTGATATGCCTGACCATCTGCTCTGTCCCCTCCGGTCCGATAATGGTCATGGGAGACGCTCTTTCCATTATCCAGGGTGTCAGGATGATATCCGGGAGCCCGGCAGTATGGTCCGAGTGGAGATGCGTCAGGAAAAGCCTGTCAAGCCTGTCGGGCCTGATGGCCTCGACCCCCTTCAAGTATGCCGCCTGGGCCTTCCTTACGACACCGGGACCCGAATCCACTATGTAGGCCTGCCCGTCAACGATGACGGCCACTGACGGTCCCGACCTCATAGGGTCGGGGTTCGGATTACCCGTTCCCAGCATCACAACAGAGGTTGCCATTTTTGTCCCTACCTGCTCTTTTCGACCCCCACCCTTGCGCAGATATCGTTGACAAGGCATTTACTGCAGAGGGGGGAAATCGGCCTGCATATGTTCTGCCCCCATGTCACAAGTAGGTCGTTGATCTCGATCCATTGCTCCGGGGGTAGTTTCTCCCTGAGGACCATCTCCGTCTCATCCGGTGATCTTGTCCTGACATAACCCAATCTGTTGGTTATCCGGTGCACATGGGTGTCCACGCAGATGCCCGGTTTATCATACCCCATGGTGATGACAAGGTTTGCCGTTTTCCTCCCGACACCTTTGAACTTCAGAAGCTCATCGAGCTCGTCGGGGACCCTGCCGCCGTACTCCTCGATGATCGCCCGTGAGACCTCCCTGATCACCCTGGCCTTGTTCCTGTAGAAACCCACGGGATATATCAGCTCCTCAAGGTGTTCGACATCCAGGGTCAGCATCCTTTCCGGTGTATCCGCCTCCCTGAAAAGTCTCTCCTGGGCCTGAGCCGTCACCTCGTCCTTGGTCCTCAGGGAAAGCAGGCACGAGACCAGTACCTTGAAGGGGTCCTTCTTGATGCGGACCAGTTCGGTTACGATCGGCATCCTGTACTTTGGATACTCTTCCCTTATCCTGGAAAGGACCTCTCGTATGGTCTCGTTATCCATGCTCCCTGATGGAACACTTCGGATAAATTCATATTCCCGGGGTCATTTTTCCCTGGGATACGGCCAGGCTGCAATACCGCCTTCCATTACTTTGACGTTCGTGTATCCAAGCGACTGGATGAATCGAACACCCTCGTAACCCCTCAATGATATCTTGCAGTAGGTTATGATCTCGGTATCTTTATCCTCGGGCAGCTCGTCCGTACGCTTTCTCAATGCTCCCAGCGGTATGAGCCTCTCCCCTATGCCCAGCCTCATCGCTTCGTATTCCTCAGGCCCTCTCATATCTATGATAAAGGGTTTCTCGGAGTTGTCGATCTTCCTCTTCACTTCCTCGGCGGATATTCCCTGGAAGAGCCCCCTCAACTTGTTCTGAAGCACATGAGCGGTGGCTATGAAGTTATCAATGGCAAGGGAGAAAGGAGGAGCGTAAGGCAGGTCCAGATTCACCATCGTGTCGATCGTGAGACCTCCCTGGAGGGCCATGGCAGCGATCGCGACCTGCTTGCTCACATCTCCCGGCCCCACGCATTGGAAGCCAAGTAGTCTACCGCCGCTCTTTTCGACTATCATCTTGCTGATCAGCGGGAGGCCTCCCATGAACCCCGGTCTATCCGGACCTGCCGTAACCACTGTCTCGATGTCGTAGCCCATTTTGCTTGCGGTCCTTTCCGAGAGACCGGTCGATCCCGCCTGGTAGTTGAACACCTTGCAAACACCGGTCTGGACAGTTCCGGGAAATGATGCCACGTTCCCTGATACGGCATTCTCACCCGCCACCCTTCCCTGGAGGTTGGCAAGGTCCCCGTACGGTGCAAGCACGTTTTCCCCGGTAATGATATTCCTGACCTCTACGCAGTCACCCGCCGCATAGATGTCGGGATCGCTGGTGGCCATTCTATCATTGACTAGGACCCCCCCCAACCTTCCGATCTCGAGACCTGCATCCCTGGCGAGCTGCGAGTTTGGTTTGACCCCTATGGCGACAACAGCCAGCTCACAGGGCAGCTCGGTGCCGTTCTGAAGCTTCACCCCGGTCACTCTCCCATTCTCCCCGAGGAACTCCGCTACAGCGTTATCGGTGATCACGTTTGCAGCCCATGCCTTGACATTGTTCTCAAGGAGCTTTGCAAGTTCCGGATCGAGGAACATCAGTATCTGTGGCATCATCTCGATGACCGTGATCTCGATACCTGCCAGATGCAGGGCTTCACAGGTCTCCATCCCTATCAGGCCTCCTCCCACGACCACTGCCTTCTTGATCCTCCCCTCATCCCTGATACGACGTAGGTAATCGGCATCCTGCATCGACTGAAGTGTGGTTATACCATCGAGGTCTGATCCCGGGACGGGAGGCATCCTTGGTATCGAACCGGTCGCGATTATTAACTTGTCGTACGGTTCCTCGAACTCATCTCCCGTGGAGAGGTCCCGACACACGACCGTTCTTTTCCTTCTGTCGATCCTGACGGCTTCGGTCCTGGTCTTCGCCGAAATGTTCTTGGCGTTCATGAAGAACAGAGGGTCCCGAACGACTCCCGTGGGTGTGCAGATAAGCTGGGTCCTATCCTCGATGACACCTCCGACAAAATAGGGATAACCACATGAGGCCATCGAAAGGTCCGGCACTTTCTGGATCATCGTTATGCAGGCATTTTCGTCAAACCTTCTTGCTCGGGCAGCTGCCTTCGGGCCAGCTGCGGACCCCCCTATCACTACTATCCTCTTTCTCTCGTTCATGGTGAGAACCTCATATAATTCAGTTGACCTATCAATAAACTCGCCAGGGCATGAGAAGGTGATATACCAGAAATAATCTTCGAACCCCCTCTTCAAAAAATTAATCAACACCCAATACCCTCAGGGGATGGGGTTTCAGGCCTATGACCGGTCTATTCGGAGTAGTGGGAGGAGCGAATACCTGTTCAACCTTGTTCTACGGGACAGATTATCACAGCCATCTGGGTACCAGATACGGGGGTATATCCTACATCGATGACAAGGGCGACACCATCAAGAAGATCCACGACATCAGCAATACCCAGTTCAAGTCCAAGTTCAGCGATGAGATCAAGGGTTTGAGCTCGAACATCATGGTCGGGGCAATATCCGACAAGGACCCGCAGCCGCTGACGTTC
>JAFGLL010000045.1 GCA_016928095.1 Thermoplasmatota archaeon | reverse complement strand
TTCACTGATCTCATCGATCGGTCCGTTTTGATGATATGCATCCTCAACGGATACAACATTGTTGGTGATGAGAAGGAGAAGCAATCCACATGCTAGATAACATTTGGTTCTTCCAAATATATCCTTCATTTCGTCACCCAAAAAAATAATGTACTTATCTTCTATAAATATTGTTTGCAGTGTTGTAAAGGTGTAGAGTACAGAAATTATTTCGCAATGAAGAACACTCCGGAGAGATGACCAAGCTGTCGGATAAGAAGATCCGATGGATGTTCCGCCATGCCGTGGATCTCAAGGACACGGATAAGAACAAGGTGACACAGATCTACGGCATTTCCGCAAGAAGAGTAGAGCAAGTGGTACGATCCTATACCCGGACAGGAACTACATTTCCATTTTTACCCGGAAAGTTTGAAATATTTTGTAGAATATGGACATTGCGGGATGCAATTGCATTCGATCACGTGAGGGATCGATCATGAAAATGAAGGGTTCATTATCAACTGTAGCGGTCATTTTGCTATTGGCGGGTCTCCTGCCATTGATCGGGAATGCGGAGAGCCAGCCTCCGACAAGGGCTCCCGACAAATACGGCCATATTTCTTCCGATGAGACCTGGGACGACCCGGGGGACCACACCCTCTGGGTTGATGACATCATAATCGACGGAAGAGTAACGGTGACCATCGCGGCCGGAATGAACATCATGTTCTATCCGGGGGCCTACTTCTGGGTGAGAGGGACGCTCCTGGTACAAGGGACGACTGGCAAGGGAGAGGTCGACTTCGGGGAAATCTCCGGCAACCCCTGGGACGGGATCGTCATCAACGAGACCGGGAACGCCAGGATGAAGAACTTCACGGTTCAATCGGCGACCGGACCGTCCATACATCTGATGGGGGGCAAGAACCTCCTGGAGAACGGTGTGATAACCGGAAGTAAATATTCGATCTACGTATCCGGTTCGGACGGGGACAATGTAATAAGGAACATCGTTTCCCGGGCCCCGACGGCATGGGGGTTCGTGAAGATAGAGAGCGAGGTTCCCACTCTCGTGGAGAACATGCGGGTCTTCAATTCGGGCGGCGGGGGTATTGGCATCGAAAAATCTACCAATGCCACAATGAGGAATATCTATGTCAATGATCCGGGTCTATATTACAGCTGGATAATATCAAGCTCGAATGTCCACTTCAATGACTACCAGTTCCAGGACACCTCCTGGGATAACGTGACGATAGGGCTGGCTTTCACCGGCTTCGCAAGGGACTGCACGTTCGAGAACGGATATATGGAAGGATTGAACCGCGCGGTTTCCATATGGACCGACGAGGCCAGCAATATCAGGGTGAAGGATCTCGTGACCCACAGATCAGTGGTGGAAGGCATAATAGGTCAAGGTATGGTCAAGATGAACGCCGAGTTCATAGATTGTCAACTCGACGTTTCCGATAACCTCACAAGATTGGATGTGTCCGAGCCTGGCCTCTATATGGATCTGATAAATACCACATGGGACAGTAACGACAACATTCTCATAGCCAATGAAGCCGTTCTCAATGTATCATGGTATCTGGAGGCGGAGGTCATCGACGGGAACGGGGATCCCCTTGATACCAATTTCAGGATAATGTGGGAGGGTGGCGGCAAGCCTCTCAACGAGGACCACCCTGATGGGATCATCGAACAAATGCCTATAATGTACTCCACCCAGAAGGGGATGGCAAGACCGAAGACCTTTTCCAACGACTACCAGTTCCAGTCGAACGACTATCCTACGAACACGTACAGGATCAATGGTTTCATAATGAATATGAACACCAGGTGGGATATCATGATGGACCTTGCTCCGTTCAACAACCTGCCCGGTTCATTGAGCGTGAACGAGGACGAGTGGTTGGATCTCGACCTGGACGAATATTTCACCGATCCCGAGGGTCTCGAGATGGATTACGTTTTCGAACATTCCGATAATCTCACAGTGGTCCGGACGGGCGGGCCCGGGTCGGGGGACCTGAGGATAAAGAACGCTCAACCGGACTGGTTTGGGACCGGATGGCTCATGGTGACCGCCACCGATACGGGGATGAACGAGACCTCGAAGAACGTGACCATAAATGTCCTGCCCGTGAACGATGCCCCGTATTTCACGGAAACCATACCGACATTGGTGGTGGAGGAGGATGGATGGACATATTACAACTTCACGGACAAGGTCGCAGATGTGGAAGGGGATGAGGTGACCCTATCATTCCTTCCGGATGCAGGGATCGATATCGAATACAACGGAACCCTGATGAACCTCACGATCTGGCCCGTTGATGATGTCTCGGGGCTCTTCTCCATCAAGGTGATCCTGTCTGACGAAGATGCATTGACGCACGAAATGATAACGGTCAACGTCACACCGGTCAACGACCCTCCGGAAGCCTTGGTGAGATACGAGAACGGCACCGAAGCCCCCAGGGAAGAGGTGCCGCTGACGGATACCGAGAACGTGACAGCATACGTTCTTGAGCTCGACGAGGACACCTCGATCAAGTTCTGGCTGGATGCCACCGATGTGGATTCCACCAACCTCACCTACAGATTCGTTGCGGACGATCTCGAGCACGGGACGATCGTGGTCGAGGTCAAGCAGGTCGAGGTCATCGTGAACGAAACAAGCAACCAGACAGCTTGGGAGAATGTGACCGTCCCGATGAACTTCACATATACGCCCTACGCGAACGACCACGCGGGGGACCTCGTCAGGTTCATCGTTTCGGACGGAGAGGCTGACATCACCTTGTGGGTATGGTTCGATGTGGCACCTGTAAATGATCCCCCCGTTCTGGATGTGCCAGACGAATGGAACATCACAGTGGATCTAGACGAGAGGTACGCTCTGGACCTGGAGGGAATGCTGTCGGATGTTGACGGTGACACGCTGGTGATATCAACTGGCTCCGAATACGCATTGGTCAATGGCACGGAGATCACGTTCCTCTACAACAATACCTTCACGGGAGAGAGCGAGGATGTCGAAATAACAGTGTCCGACGGGACCGCAACAAGGACATGGATGCTAACGGCCAATGTGATCTGGCCAGCTGACGACGATGACGACGACGAGTCCACACTCGGGACTCTCGAGGTCATCGGAGAGGAGGATAGATGGGTATTCGAGGTGGAAGGCAGCGTGGGTCAGGACCTCTGGGTTGTGGTGGAGGATGAGGATGGAGAGAAGACCTCATACAAGATGACCTACCAAGACGGCAAGTACTCTGCGGAGGTCCCAAAGGAGGATGCTGAAGAAGGGTTCGACTATTGGGTCAGCACGTCGGAGAACGGAGAGTCCGTGGATCCTTCTATGGAAGGCGTGCTCCCCGCCCTGGAGGAAGAGGACAAGGAGAAAGGATCGCAGACCTGTCTCATCTGCTCTGGTATAGTGATCGTCCTGGTCATCCTTGTATTACTGGTCATCATCCTCCTAGCCGTGAGGAGGAAGGGGCATCCGGAAGAGAGCGAGGAATGATCCCGGACACGATCATATCGCAATGTTCCCCTCTCCCGGGGAGACATGTCAATGGAAGGGGCCAGCCCTCCAATAAGGGAAGATGAATAAAACTGGCTCCAACATCCCTTTATGCTTCGGGCCATTCTTCAAGCATGCCTACCTGAAGGATTAAAGTAATAACCCCCCTGAACATATCAAGTCCATCAAATGGATATACAAAGGGGTGAAAAAAATGAGGACCGAAGGAAAGACCGTCGTCTTCGTTATGGCAATGCTGCTGCTTGCAGGGTTGGTCCCGCTGATACCCGCTTCTTCCGCGGAACCCGATACCCGGGCTCCGGAAAAATTGGGACATATAACCGCGGACGAGACCTGGAACGATCCGACGAACCACGACATAACGTTCGACGACGTGACCATAGACCAGGGCGTGACCGTGACCGTGTCTCCCAACAACATCCTCAAACCATACACTGATTCATTCCTGCAGGTCGATGGGACGCTGATCTTGAACGGCGGCTCCAGCGGAAACAGGGTGGTCATTGGCGACATCGGAGGGAACAATTGGGCTGGGATCACTGTTGGTGTCACGGGCAACATCATCATGGATAACGTCACCATGAACAACGTCCAGACCGACAACGTGCGGATAGGGGGTGCCTCTTCAAGGCTGAACAACGCCGTCTTCAACGCGGGAGTGACCGGCATCACTTACCTTGCAGCCACCGGGACGCACTCGGCGAGCAATATCATGGCCGTCGGTCAGATCTCATGGGGGGTGACCGTTCAATCCAGCAATGCATGGATAGACTTGAAGGGATTGAATATCCAGTTTTCGGGTAAAGGTGGGATCGGGATCGCGGTCTCACGCGGCGTCTCCATGAGCGATGTGACCATCAGGAACGCCAAAGAAAGCTACATCCTGCTCCAGCAGAGCAACAACATAACACTGGACGGTTATTCGTTCATAGACACTTCTCCTGTCAACGAGACCGCGGGGGTATACCTGTATACCTCGGCCTTCGATATTGACCTCAAAGACGGCTACATGGAGGGGGTCAACCACGGGATACTGGCAGATACCGCCCAGGCCAAGAGGGTCAGGGTGACCGGACTCCGGACCAATCCGAACATTGTCAATGCCGTGGTCAACTCCGCATCCGTCAACGGGCTGGAAATGGACCTCATCGACTGCGACCTCAACGCTGCGAAGAACATCACCAAGCTCGAATGTACGTCCCCCACCATAAAGCTGCGGTTCATCAACACCACATGGGATCGATCCAAATTGCTGGGCCTGAAACAGAAGGCCGAACTGGAGATATCCTGGTATGTCGAGGGGAAGGTGGTAGACGGGAAGGGAAGGACCATACCGGCCACCCTGGAATACTGCGAACTGCCCGATACGGAACCGACCTCCATTGATATGCCCCAGGGCAGGTTCGGAAAAACGCTCCTTCGGGACAGGACGAAGCTCAGCGTGGGTCACGATGAGGTATACGTTCATGACCTGTCGTTCCGATCGGACCAGTACCCGATCAACGTTCACACGATGGATAATATGAGCTTTGACAGATACACGTATATGACAGTGATGCTGGACCTGGACCCTGTGAGCACGATGCCTTCCACCATCGAGGTGATGGAGGATGTGTGGCTCGAGTACGACCTCTACACCGGTTTCATGGACCCGGAGGGGGAGGACCTCTCCTTCACGTATGAGGTCTCCGAGAACATCACCGTGGAGCAGACAGGGGGGATCACCTCCGGGGACATCAGGGTCAAGAACACGGTGAAGAACTGGTTCGGAACAGGCTGGGTGGTCTTCGAGGCTAAGGATACCGCCGACAACTCGACCCTCGTCAACGTCACGGTCAAGGTTCTGCCGGTCAACGACCCGCCCTATTTCATCGTACCTCTTCCGGGACCGGTGATAGACGAGGACACATCCACGTTCGTCAACCTCTCCGGGAAGATAACGGACCCCGAGGGCGACCCCATCATCGTCACTTTCCCTCAGAACCCTCTTTACACGCTGGTCTGGAACGAGGCGAAGAAGAACCTGACGATCACGCCCAGGAAGGATTTCTTCGGTCTACTGGAGATCCCCGTGAACCTCACGGACGGTGCTGACTGGACCGTGGAGATCCTATACGTGATAGTGAGGGCCGTGAACGATCCCCCGACCTTCACATTGAAGTACCCCGATGGAGACGTTGTCCCGACCGGGGAGTATCCGAAGGATGTGGGTCCCGACCTGTCGGTCTACCTCTTTGAGATCGATGAGGATGAACCCGTCTCGTTCTCCGTCATCGCCACCGATGTGGACGATTCCAACCTCACATATCGGATCAAGGCTTCGGACTTCCGCCACGGGACCATATCCCAGGATACCGTCGAGCCATGGAAGTTCACCTACACCCCCCATGAGAACGATCCCGGTGGTGACCTGGTGAGGGTGAACGTGACGGACGGGAAGGTCACCGTGAGCAAATGGATCTGGTTCAAGGTGGCACCCGTTAACGATGCCCCTGTGTTCGAGGCCCCCGAGGAATGGAGCCTGCACGTGGACATAGGTACCCGGGAGGATATCGACATCGGCGAGCTGATATCCGATGTGGACGGGGATGAGCTGACGGTTACCGTGAACAGACCCCAGTTCGTCACCGTCTCCGGGACGACCTTGCAGGTCCTTGTAACCGAGGCCTTCAAGGGCTCCGTGATGGAGGTCCTGGTCACCGTATCGGACGGCACGACCGAGGTCACAAGGACCCTGTGGGTCCATCTGGACAACTGGGTGGAGACCTTCCTCGAGGATATGAAGGTCAGGACGACCACCAGCAAGTGGAAGGTGGAGATCAAGGGGGACGAGGGGCTCACCCTTTACCTGGTCATAGAGGATGCCGGGGGGAACACCACTTCCTTCCCGCTGCTCTACGAGGACGGCAAGTACAGAGTGGAGGTCCCGAAGGATGCTGCAGAGAAGGACCTCGAGTTCTGGATATCCCAGGAGCAGGATGGAGAGAAGATCGGACCGGGATATTCCGACGTGCTCCCGGCGCTCAGGAAGGAGAGCCGCTCGTTCCCGTGGTGGATACTGTTGATCATTCTTGGTATAATCCTGATAGCCGGTGTCGTGCTCTATCTGGTGTTCACCAGGAGCGGAGGCTACGGCGGCGAAGTCGGAAGCGTTGACGAGGAGTGATCGACCGCTCATACCTTTGGAGCCAGACCTGTCCTGTAGACAAGTCGATTGAAGAAGAGCACCCATGCCATGGGCAGGAAGAAAGCGATCAGGGCAGCGATCGGGCCCATGGCCGGAAGGACCACAAGGATGCAGAGTCCGAAAGAGATGAGCTCGTGGACAGCGAAGGTCCTTATCAGAGAGGTGCGGTCCTTATCCACCCTCCTGGAAAGAAAGGTCATCGAATGTGCGAAAAGGAGGAGGCCGGCAGCGGGAACCACCACCATTATCCAATTGCCCATATCGGCCTCTTCCGCGAGATATACCACCAAGACAGAGGCCGTTATGATGAAGGAGGCCCGAAGGAACATCCCCCATGACCTGAACGATAAGGGTATCTCGAAATGGTTGCCCCTGAACCTTGCTCCGGTGAAGATGGCAAGGCTCCGCACATCGGAGGTCCTGTCGTTCTCGACGTCCTTGAGACCACCTTCCACGGAGTTGTTGAAGAGTATGTGAAGGAAGCTGAGGGATGCGGCCGCCCAGACGGCAAGAGGGTATGGACCCGGACCTGATACTGCTCCCGCACCGGCCATGACCAGAAAGAACATCCATAACGCCACGAAGAGGTCCGAGAGCGGGAACCTCTTGCCAAAAACGTCGTATATGCCTCCAAATATGGTGGCCAGAAGCAAGTACGTCATCACTGCGGCCAACGATCCGCCGCTTACGAGCGCTCCCGCGGCGAATATGACGAACGAGAATAAAAGGGACCCGCATGACAGCACCCAGCCTCTTTTTACCGACAACCTGCCGCTCACCAGAGGCTTGTGGGAGAGTCCCGCGTTCCTTCTATCGATATCGAGGTCCATTATCTCGTTCAGGGAAAAGGCCCATGCATGATGCAGCACCGTTCCGGCAATGACCGAGAGGATCAGGAAGGGAGAGCCGCCCGCGATATAACCGGCGATCCCGGGGACCGCAGCGGTGACGAGGGCCGTGTGGAGACGATAGAGGCCTATGACATCAAGGATCCGGGAGGTCATCATCTCTCGAATGTGTTCAAGTAATTTAAATGAAGGTTCTCGACGTAGGGTCACTGCCTGGTGGAGAGACGTCTCATCATGAACCGGGCCTTCGAGTTGCCGGGGTCGCGTCTGAGGATCTCCTCGAAGCACTTCAATGACGTGTCAAGGTCTCCATCCCGGTAAAGTTCCTTGGCCCTGTCCAGGAGCTGCTCGTTGTTCAGGTCCGGAAAGGGATGCTGCACTTTGTGATGGTCCGGCTCTGGCACCGCGGGGGGTGGGCTCTCTTCCGGAGGGGGCTGTTCCTCTGGGAGCTGCTTTTTCCCGGCACTATCCCCTGCCTCCTCCATAGGTACCCCGGGAGCTTCCGGTCCATCTTCCCGCGCCTCTTCTCCCTCGGGAAGGATCGGTGCCTCTTCACGGGTCTCCTCCTCCGATGCCTCCCTCAATGCCTCATCTATCCTCCGGTCAATGGCATCGAGCTCGTTGCGGATCTCCGATGCCATGTGCGGGTACTGGAATTTCATCGAGATGCTTTCCATCTCCTTCGGAGAACCGGAAAGGTCCATCTTCCTGTACCTCTCCTTGAGGAGACGCATCTCGGAGATGCCCTGCTCGAAGCTCTTCATCTCCTCCTGGGCGGCGTCCCGGTCCTCCTCGAGCAGTTTAAGGATCCGGTCCACGAAATAACCCTCTTCTTCCCAGGACCTGACCTTTTCCAGGACCGGGTCGGGTTCTTCCTCCGCGCCCGGCATGAATGCCTCTCCTATCTCGTTGAGGTTCGCAAGCATATCATCCAGCGAGCTAAGGTCGATGGCCACCTCCCCGGGTTCGACCGTTTCATGGCCGTTGAGCTTCTCGGATTTTACTTTTAGCGCCTCGGACAGCTTGAAACGAGGGGTATCCTTCTTATCGGACCTGAGATTGTGCTCCGTCATTGCACGGTCCCGTAGTTCTTCGGCTTGAGCGAGTACCTGGCCAGCCATTGCCGGGTCCTTGATCTTCTCCATTATCCTGTCGAGCTCCTCATTGTACCCGTAGCCATCGAGCGACCGGATGATGGTCTGTGCCGATATCAGCTTCTTGACAGAACCACGGTATTCCTCTATTCCTCCGGGTATCTCCTCGGGGGGCTGCTTCTGAAGTTGTTCCAGAAGTGTGACATCGAACTCCTGGGCACGATATCTCTCAATGCTTATCCTCAGCTCATCTTCAGGGGATATACTGTCGGAATGGCCCTCCTGTTCTCCAAGGACGATCTTCTTGTTAAGAAGGTCCTTCATACCCTTACCAAGTGCCGGTTTACCCATGAACGATCACTTCTCTGGCTAGCTCCATGTAGGACTTCGACCCCGTGGATTCTGGAGCGTAAAGGATGCATGGTTTTCCGAATGACGGTGCTTCTCCCAGCTTCACGTTGCGGGGTATGATGGTGTTGTAGACCTTGTCCCCGAAATAGTTCTTGACCTCCGCCACCACCTGCTTGGACAGGTTGGTCCTCATGTCGTACATCGTCATCAGGATACCCTCGATGGTCAGTTCCGGGTTGAGGTTCTTCTGGACCAGGAAGATCGTGTCCAGAAGTTCCGACATACCCTCCAGGGCGAAGTACTCGCACTGAAGCGGTATAAGCACGGATTCTGCAGCTGTCAGATTGTTGAGTGTGATGAGGCCGAGAGAGGGGGGAGAATCTATCAACACGTAATCGTACTCATCCTCCACCTCCGCGAAGGCGTTCTTGAGGATCCGCTCCCTGTCCGGAACATTCACCAGCTCGACCGAGGCACCTGCAAGGTTGATGTTCGAGCCTATCAGGTCCAGATTGTCCAGTTCCGTATGCAGGATGGCGTCCCTGATCCCGCACTGCCCTGTCAGGACCTCGTAGATCGTGGACTCCAGCTCGTTCTTGTCGAACCCGAGACCCGAGGATGTGTTTCCCTGGGTATCTGTATCCACCAACAGGACCCTCTTTCCAAGGAAGGAAAGAGAGGCCGAGAGGTTGATGGCCGTCGTTGTCTTTCCTACCCCGCCTTTCTGATTGACTATGGTTATTATTCTTGCCATTCCTATCCCCCGGACATAAGATCTGGATTTTGTAAGGATTGAAGATTTTGTACATATATGTATGTTTTGTTCAGATTCTTTTCCCGTAATATGATGGGGGCATAATCACGGGTCCGGTAGTTCTCTCAAGCTTTTTGAGAAATGCTCATGGTTCACACGGTCCAGCTCCTGACCTGCAGGGGTGGGGTACCTCCGGTCCAGGCATGCCATGCACAGGTTGTTCCTATCCATCCCCAGCGCCCTCAGGAGACCTTCATGGGTCAGGTAGATGAGGCTTTCCGCATTGATCTTTTGGGCTATGCACGACCGGGCTTCCTCATCCATGATACCGGAGGTGATCATCTCCTCATATCTCGAGGCGACCAGCTCATCGAAGGTCCTCATATCGATGCCGTAATAGCAGGGAGCTATGATCGGGGGGGTGGCTATCCTGACATGGACCTCCTTTGCACCTCCCACCTCCTTGAGGTGATACCTGACGATGGTCGCCATGGTCGTGGACCGGACAATGGAGTCGTCTATGACTATGACCTTCTTTCCCTTCAGCACCGACGGTATGGGCATGAACTTCCTTCTGACCTTTGCAGACCGGTCCCCCTCGTCGATGAAGGTCCTTCCCTTTCCCACGGCTATGAGCCCCTCCTCATATATCCTCGGGTGCCCCAGGGCTTTGGCGAAGGAGTTCGCGATCGGTCTTGCCGTGTTGGGTACCGGGATGACCACCCAATCCCTGTCATTGATGTCCTGGGTCTCTATCCTTGCCAGCTCCTCACCGCATCTCTTCCTGGTCTCGTACACCGACCTCCCGTCAAGGTTCGAGGTAACGGAGGCGAAATAGATGAACTCGAAGAAGCACAGCGACCTCTTCCTTCTCTCCGCGAACCGATGGTATTCAATTCCCCCGTCGCGAAGGATGGCCATCTCGCCGGGTTCGATATGATGGATATCTTCGGTCCCTTGACGGTACAGGGCGCAGGTCTCGGAGGCTGCGAACGATCCGTTCTCGGTAACAATGGAGGAGAGGGGTCTGATCCCCCATGGGTCCCTTGCGACCACGAGGTCACCCATTGCGTCGATGAAGGCCATGTTGTATGCCCCGTCGAGGTCCAGGGACATTCTCCTGAATACCTCCTTCAGCTCCCCCCCGGTCCCCGAGATATGATGGGAGAAGTAGTGCATCATCACCTCGGTATCCGTATCCAGCATGAGGTGGTATCCAAGGTCCTTTATCCTGCTTTCAAGGTCTTTTCGGTTCGCTATGTGGCCGTTGAACCCGAAAGCGAACCATTTACCCCTCAGACCGTGAACCCTCTCGAAGGGCTGAACATGACGTGACGTCAGGGACCCGGAGGTACCGTAACGTGTGTGGCCTATCCCGATGGACCCCTTCATTTCCTGGAGGATATCCTGTATGCCGCCCTGGTCCTCACCTCCGAACACCTCATCAACGGTCCCGGTCCTCTTATGGGTCTTGAGGATGCGCTTTCGATCAGGATCATATGTGGCCATCCCGGCCCCGGCCTGACCGCGGTGCTGCAGGTCCTTCATCATCTGGTAGAGGTCAGGACAGGCGTTCCGTCCCGGGGTGCATGCTGCACAGATCCCGCAGAACTCGTTCAATTCGCCCATGACAACTCCCCGACGGGGATGGCCCCCGAGGCCAACTATGTTGGCTTTCTTATTATCCTTTTTGGTCTGTAACACGGCCTTCAGAGACCCTGCGCCAGGGAGAGCAGCACACCCTTGGGGTCCCTTGCCTTCACCACGCCGGAGGCCAGGAGCACACCGCAGGTCCCGAGCTTCAGCGCCATGGATACGTCCTCTCTTGTCTTGACCCCGGCGCCTGTCAGGACCTTCACATCCGGGGCGATCCTTGAAAGTGCTTCCACGGTATCTTTGACGATCCCCGGGTCCGCGGTGGTGACGGAAATGTCCCCTCCAATGAGCTCGGGGGGCTCCATGGCGACAAGGTCAGGCCCCATCACTGCCGCCGCTCTGGACGTCTCCACATTGTTCGAGCAGACTATGGTGGTCAGCCCCATCTCCCTGGCCTTCCTGATGAGGGCCTCGATGTCGGAGAGTTTCCTCCTGGATTCCGAGTGGTTGATGAGGATGCCGCTGGCACCGGCCGCCTTGACGGCCGACAGGGTAGTTGAGCCGGTGGTAACGGACCCGTCCCATACGTCAACGTTCTGGGCGAAGACCGGGATCGAGACCCCGGCGGCCACTCTAGAAAGCTCCACCATGGGGGGACACACCACTATGCTCTTTCCTGTCTCCCTTGCCACCTCCTCGCAGGCACGGGCAAGCTCAAGGGCCCCCTCTCCGTCCACACAGGGATAGGTCTTGAAGTTCAGTATGATCACGGGGAGCTCCATTTCACATCATCTCCATAAATTCTCTGACCTTCGTGGCGGTGCCGAACGAGGAGAACGCCCCGAAGAACATCACTGCTTCAGAATAGGCAACGGACCCGAGTGCATGGAGGGTTTCCTTCGAGAGGGACGATGTCCGGCCCCTGAACGGTTTGAACGCCTTCTTGCAGTTCTTTCCGAAGATCACGCTCTCTGGTATCCCCGGGTCCTTCGGGGGGTGGGTCTCCACGGTCCATCGCCGCATGTCATCGTAGAGCTCGGGCTCGAATACCCTGGCCACGTCGAAGAAAACGTTCTGCCAGTGTGTACCAACGTTCCCCTTGGCTATCTCGCCCTTGGGAAAATGCAGGTTGATGGTCTCCCTTGGTGTTCCGGTGATGCCGTGCTGAGCTATCTTCACCTTCAGTCCGGCATCCCTTATCGCCTTTGCGACCGCTCTTGTCTGGGGCAGGTCTATGGATACCTGCGGGATGAGGTTGCCCTGGTCGTCGAAGGTGTTGCCGTGAGCGGAGCCGTTGGCGATGGCGAGCAGGTGGGGATGTACATCGTTCTCCTTGAGGGATGTGAGGAAGGTCGTGGCCTCCCCGGGGCTTGTGAGCACGCGCCCGGTGCTGTCCGTCTTCCCTATCTCCCCCACTTCGACCTCGAGGCCGAACCCCCTGCCTCCGATGTTCTCCTCAATGTAACGGGCCATCTCCGTGGTGCACCTGATGTTCTCCGAAAGCTCCTGGTGGAGGTCAGATCCCTTGAGGTCGAACAGGTGGGAGGCGTCGATGGCGAACGAGGTATAACCCGCATCTATCTGGGCCTGGATCAGCTTCCTTGTGCTTTCCAGCTCTTCCTCGTCCCCTTTCTTTATGCTTATGTGGTCGGCGTGGACGACATACATGTCGTAGTCCACCTTGTGGGCCGCTCTCACTATCTGATCGTAATAATCACGGGGTGTCATGCCGGTGTACCCGCCGGAAAGGTCGGATTCTGACCTGGCTATCTCGAATATCACTACCGAATCGGTGTCCTTCGCGGCCCTCATGATGCCCTCTGCAATGCCATCGGGCATCCTTACATTGGCGGCCATCACTATTGTCTTGACCCCGTCAAGCGCCTCGAACACGGCGCTTCCGGCAACCGGTTTCCTGTGGCTCATAGGCTCACTTCCCCCTGTTCTCATCCTGGATCATCTGGATCTCCCTCTGTCCCCCGATGTATATGGGGACCCTCAGGTCGATCCTGTCCGGATCGATCCCCAGTATGTCCTTGTGCCCGTCGGAGATCGCGCCCCCTGCCTCTGTAACGATGAACCCCATTGGATCCGCCTCGAAGAGGAGGCGCAGCTTACCCGTCCTGTTCTTGATGGTGGCGGGATATGTGAACACACCCCCTTTGTGTATTATCTGATGGACGTCCGCCACGAACGCGCCCGCGAAACGGAGCTTGTAACCCTCATCTTCCAGCCTTTCTATAAACCTTCTGTGGGCCGGCAGGTACTCCTTCCTGAGACCCCCGGGGGAATAGATCTTGCCGGTGCCGATACGCAAATCCTCCTTCTGCAGGACATATTCGTCATCCGTGTTCTGAACGAACTCGTGAACCCCTTTCCCCACGGTATATACCAGGACGGTGAGAGGACCGTAGAGTATGTACATCGCTCCGGCTAGCTCTTTTCCGGGCCTCAGAGGTGTGGGGGATCGGAATATCCCCACGATGGTACCTACCGTGAGGTCCACCCCCATGAGAGAGGAACCGTCAAGGGGATCGAACACCACCGAGAACTCACCGTCGGGGTCGACCTCTATGATCTCGTCCCTTTCCTCGGAGGCCACCGAGGCGACCATGGGGAGCCGGGAGAGCCCGTCCACCAGTACCTCGTCCGCCCACTTGTCCATCTCGACCTGCGTATCCCCGTAGATGTTCCTGGTACCGGCGACCCCTTGATTGGTCATGAAGCCGTCCCTTATGTCCATTGACAGGTCTGCGATCGCCAGAATGAGGTCGCGGAGGGTGCCCGTTCCCTTGGGTATATGATCTTCAAGAAGCATTCTATGGCCTCCCTAACTGGTCGTTATTGGGATACGGGGGGAATTATATATGGATTACCCGGAACACTGCAAGGGATCGCCCCCCATTTTCGACTTACTAGTTGCCTCCCCGGGTTTGAAATATCCAGTGAACGATAGGGGGTCATGCGGGTCCTGATAGATGAGAGCGTGAGGGAGCTCGGTGCGGGGCTCTCGACCGATATCCTCGAGGACGTGCGCGTCAAAAGCTCCAGGAAGGAGGTCTTCAAAGCACTTGCTGGTGACCTGAAGCTCGAGATGAGGGACAGGTTCCCGTCCCTTGACCCTGTCAGAGAGGACGTAACGGTCAAGGCGCTCAGGGCTTTCTACTGGAAGATAGGTATCGATCCCACGAAAACGAGACCGTCCTCCGAGGCTCTGCTTCGGAGGCTCCTCAAGAAGGAGCTTCCCATGATCAACAACCTGGTGGATGCCGGGAACCTGGCCTCCGCCAGGACCATTATCCCCATAGGGATATACGACCTCGACAGGATAGAGGGGGAACCCGTGCTCAGGGCTGCTGTCGAGGGGGAGGAGTTCACGGGCATAGGGAGCAGGGTCATGACCCTGTCTCGCAGGGTCCCGGTGCTTGCGGACGATGCCGGTGTCATCCACCTGTACCCCCACCGGGATTGCATGAGGACCAGGGTCACGGAGGACTGCAGGAGAGCGCTGCTGGTGGCCTGCGGCGCTCCGGGGATAGGCAGAAAGCTGTTGGACAGGGCGCTCCAGGAAGTTGGATACTACTTCAGGCAGTTGATGGAATGAGCGATATCATACACATTTACACGGACGGCGGGAGCCGTGGAAATCCGGGTCAGGGTGCCTCCGCCTTCATTGCGGTCATCGTCGGCAGGGAAGGAGAGAGGGTCCTTCGGAAGCGTGTGGAAAGGATAGGTCTCTGCACCAACAACGAAGCCGAATACAAGGCCCTGATCATCGGTCTGATGTGGGCAAGGTCCCGGGATATCGAAAGGGTGAAGCTCCACTCCGATTCCCAGCTCGTGGTGAGACAGCTCAAGGGGCATTACAAGGTCAAAGCCGCAAACCTGCTGCCACTCCACCTGAAGGTCAGAGGTCTCCTGAAAGGGATGGAGTGGAGCGTTCAGCACCACTCGCGGGGCAACAGGTGGATAACCAGATGCGACCGGATGGTGAACGAGGCCCTTGATGCTGCGGGTGCATGATCCATTATTGTGATATGTTCGAAGGTTTAGCCCGGGTCAATAGATGTATCGGGACATAGAACTTGAGATGAAGGTTGCCTTTTTCATCCTCCACCATCACCGTGGCCCTCCTGGTGATCCTCGTGATCCTTCCAACGGTCCTTCTTCCACCGTGTTCGAAACTGACAAGGTCCCCGGGTGAAAGGTCGGGTTCGGCCACAGTTTGATGGGGGACAAGTTCATGTTTCGTATCGGTGTGCCCGAAGAGGTTCCGGCCGAGCTCTTTGAAACGCGGTCTCGAGCAGCTCGACCTGCCGAACAGTACGAACTCCAGAACGTGGAGCATCTCGTGCTCCATTATCCTCATGGCAGCATCCAGGCGGTCACTGCAGACAAGACCGTTCACCCTGACGGGATGGTCTCTGTCCTTGAATGACCGCTCCAGAAGAACTCCGGAAAGGGCGATGGTGTAACCGTTATCTTTACGGTGCGGGGCAGCCCTTCCGCCTGCCCTTGTCATCCTTCCGGAGACCTTGAGGTCCACGGGGATGTCGCGTCGTTCCCGGAAGAACGAGCCGAAGAACCGCCCGTCATAGAGGTCGAAGAGGAGCTCAAGGTCGGAGGTTCCGATGGATACCAGGTCCCCATCCTGTACGTTCTCCGATCGGGACATCATTTCACCATGGATGATGTCTCTCCTCTTTCTGACCTCATCATCCCCGAGAATGGTCCCAAGCAAGGCCCGGTCCTTCAATGATAGCTTGTTCGGTCTGGTCCAGGAGGCCTTTGATGTTTTCCTTCTCTTCCCCGGGGTCAAGTCCAAACACCGCTGTCGGGTAATATTTGCACCATGTGAATGGTCGGTCAAAATGATCGTGCCGGAGTTCTCATCACGAGTTGCCCGTCATGTGCTTGAGGAACTTTCGGACCTCTTTCTCGTCCCCCGGGTCCAGGTCCCTGATGCCCCCGCTACCCTTGATAGCCGAGTCGGTGAAGGCCTCTATGAGCAGTTCCTCTATCTCCCGCGGGGAGATACCCCTGCCGATGAGTTCGTTGGTTATGATCTTGAGCAGTCTGAGATGGTCATCGTTCCGCTTGATCTCCCGAAGGTCGAGGGGTTCGTTTTCGATGATGGGAGGTGCGGCTTCGGGTACCACGACCTCTTCTTTAATGGGTTCCACAGGAATTTCCTTCACTGGTCTCACCGGAATTTCCAGGGCGGATGGTACTGTCCCATCCCTCTCGTACTCTCCGACAAGGGAGTCCTCCATGCTTATCCTGGCAACGTCAATATCCAGAAGGCTCCTTGCCGAAGTGTCCATGCTCAGATCGTCCAGAACGGACCGCAGGCTGAGATCGAGCCTGTTGGAGGGACCCTTCTCGTGTCCCTTGCCCCTCGATACCTTCTGGCCCATGACCTGCCATATGCGAGTCGGTATATATTGATTGCTTGTTCTTGATGAGATGGGTGTTCTGCGAGGTTCATCATCCTCACAGTGTCCCCTCCTGGATACCCACCGGTCCGTTCCAATGCCTGTGATCTTCGGCACCATGGATG